>DASXGF010000168.1:0-5870 GCA_036489275.1 Myxococcaceae bacterium
ACGGGGACCACGGCGTCGGTCTCGGCTTCCACGGTCCAGGGAGACAAGGTCATCTCCGTCCTCGCCTCGAACGGCGCGACCTCGGCGACGCCGCAGGCCGGAGCCACCATCCGGTGGTCGGCCACCCAGGCGACGGTGCTCGGGGCAGGGGACACCGCGAGCCGGACCGGGACGGGCACCCTCCCGGTCACGATGAGCTGGACGCTGGCGCCGTCGAGCGAGTTCGCGCTGGCTGCCATTCCCATCCACGCCGCCGACCAGACCCGGGCGGTGGACCTCGCCGCCACCATCCGCGGCTCGGCGGGTGGACCGGTGATCTCGGTCCGCTCCGGACCGGGGTCGGACCTGGTCGGCTTCCGCGTCTGGCGTGAAGCGTCCGGCCGGCGCGAGCTGCTGACTCCCGGCCTCGTCGGCGGTCCAGTCCTCACCAGCCGGGCGATGCTGCTCGCCGGGAGCGAGGCGGGCTGGCAGGACCGGAGCGCGAAGGCTGGCGGCACGTATCTGATCGAGTCCCTCCACCTCGATGGGAGCACGCGCTGGACGTACGCCACTCCGGGCGGAGGGCCCGCCCCGGCGGTGTCCGCGAGCATGCTGGTCGACACGCCCACGGTCCTCGACGAGCGTCCGGTTCTCACGAGCACGGCCGCCGGGATGCAGGCGATGGTGACCCTCACTCCCGACCGCGCGATGCAGTGGAACCTGGCCGGACGCGATGCGGTCAAGCTGTTGGTCTCCCGGGCCGGCGTGGTCCGCGTTTCCGCCGAGTGGCTCTTCGCCGCCGGTGTGCCGGTGGGCGCGCCGGTCGCGTCCATCCAGCTCTTCCGCGCCGGCCGAGCCGTCCCCCGGACCGTCGTCGCCGCAGACGGAGCGACGCTGCGGGCGGGCGACTCGGTGGAGTTCTACGGCTACGGGATGGACACCCGCTACTCGGGTTCCGCCGTCTACTGGCTCGTGGCAGGGATCGGGACGGGCCGCGACCTCGCCGCTGCATCCTCGACCGCCCAGGCGACCGGTCCATCCTCGTACCTGGCCTCGGTCGAGATCCGCGAGCGGTTCACCTGGTTCGGAGCTGCCCGGAACGGCGACGCGGAGAAGTTCTTCGGTCCGGCCGTCTACAGCCAGGCCCACCAGCGGACGCTCGCCGTCGACGCGCTGGACGTGTCGGCCCCGGGTGCACGCCTGGAGGTCGGGCTGATCGGCGTGACGGACGCGCCGCACTCGGTCGGTCTCACGGTCAACGGCCTCGCCGTCGGATCCGTGGAATTCAATGGTGCCGTCCCCGCGACTGCCAGCATCACCCTTCCGCCCGGGCTCCTCGTTCCCGGTGACAACGTCGTGGGGCTGGTCGCGCCTGCGTCCGGTGACGTGTCACTCGAGCAGTACGTGCGCCTGGTGTACCCGCGGCTCACGGCGCGGGGAACCGGAGCGCTGGACTTCACGCTCGCTGCCGGAAGCTCAGCCCAGCTCGATGGCTTCGACCCGGCACGGACCCGGGTGCTGGACGTGACCGATCCCGACGCACCGTTCCGTGTCGGCGTCCAGGACGCCTCGGGGTCGGCGGTGGTCATCGCCACCGGAAGCGGCACCCGGCACCTCGTCGCCTATCTGCCGGACGATGCCCTGGCTCCGGCGTCGATCTCCCGCAACCGCCCGAGCCACTGGCACGAGGGAGGCGGCGCGGACCTGGTGGTGCTCGGACCCTCGGACCTCTTCGATTCGGTGCGACCACTTGTGGAGCGCCGGCAGAGTGAGGGACTCACCGTCGCCTTGGTCGACATCGAGGACGTGCAGGACGAGTTCGCTTCGGGCGAGAAGAGCGTCGACGCGGTCCGCGCCTTCCTCTCGCGCGCGCTCAGCGTCTGGCAGACGAAGCCCCGCTACCTGCTCCTCCTCGGGTCCGCGACGTACGATCCGCGGAACTACCTGGGCTTCGCCGGGGACCTGGTGCCCAGCGTCGCAGTGCAGACCTCGAAGGGCGAGGCAGTGTCCGACAGCTGGTTCGTCGGCGCGCCCGAGGCGAGCGGGCTGTCGGTGGGGCGGCTCCCGGTGCGGAGCATTTCTGAGACGCAGGCGCTGGTGGCGAAGATCCTTGGACGGCCCGCGGCGACCGCGCGCTCGCCGTGGGTCCTGGTCTCGGACGGGCGCGGAACGAGCGACTTCCCGGAGATGACCGCCGATGTGCGGGCCACACTTCCCGATGCGCCGGCAACGGTCGTGACCCGACAGCTCGACGTGAACCGGCAGGACGCCCTGGACTCGCTCGCCCATCAGCAAGTTCTGGACGCGCTGCTCACCGGCCCGGCGCTGGTGAACTATGTCGGGCATGGGTCGGACCTCTACTGGAGCGGCAAGCTCCAGAGCGTGGATGACGTGACGGCCCTCGCCGCGGTCCAACCCGGACTCTGGGCGCACATGACCTGCCTCGCGGCCTTCTTCCAGGATCCACGGCGGCAGAGCCTGGCCGTGGCCACGCTGCTCGAACCGAGCGGCGGCGCGTGGGGAGCCTGGGGAAGCACCGGCATCACCTACCCGAGCTCCCATCCGGCACTGAACCAGGCCTTGGTGAAGTCGCTGTTCCTCGAGGGCAGGACGCTCGGCGAGGCGACGCGCGATGCGCTCGCGGCGGCCAACGATCCCGAGGTTCAGTCCACGTTCGTCCTCCTCGGTGACCCGAGCGCCCGCGCCGTGGCGACCCAGGCGCTGACCGCTTCGACGCCGAAGACCTCGGGGGCGCTCGGCTGCGGCGCCGCGGCCTCGGGTCCGGGGGCGCTCGCGGCGCTGCTCGCGCTCGCCGGGTGGCTCGCGGGCACGAGACGACGCCGCATCCGCTGAAGCGGGAGCTGCAAAGCTGCAGTCGGGGCGCCCGCGCGGGCCCCGCCACCGAGGTGATCGCGTACCCACCTCCCACCCGTCGACCCGGAGCCGGCGTCGCTCGTGCGCGCACCGGCCCGCACAAGCCGAAAAGCAGGAGAAGGTCGGAAGCTCGACCGCTCGGTGGCCCATGCGAAGATACCGTGAGGTTCGGCGTCGCTCGCGCCACGCCGTGCGTCGAGGGTGTTCGCGAGCTCCCCGGGCCCGGAGGAGTCCGAACGCGTGAAGCGCTGGTGCGAGATCTCTCTGCTCGGGGCGCTGCTGCTCGCGATCCCGGTGCGTGCTGCGACGAACACCTGGCAGGGCGGCAACAACGCGCAGTGGAATACCAACGGGAGCTGGTCGCTGAACCGCCCCCCTAACGCCACGGATGACGTGGTCATCAACAATCCGCGGAATATCAATTTGACGGCGGGGGCCAGCGCGGTCGCCGGCACGCTGACCATCCAGAACGTCACCCGGAACTTCACCCTGAACGCGAACGGCGGCCGTACCCTGACCGTCGCCGGATTCATCTCGGTCACGAACGCCAGCAACGTGACGCTCAACGCTCCTCTGAGCACCACGGCCGGAGATCTCACGAAGAGTGGGGCCGGGACCCTGACCTTCCAGTCTACCGTCGACATCGGCGGAGACCTCGCTGTCTCTGCCGGCACCGTGACCGCCCAGAACACCCTGACCGTGGACGCGCTCGATCTGACCGGCGGCACCCTCACCGCGCAGCAGGCCCTCGTCTCGAGCGGGACCGTCACCGCGAACGGCGGAACGTTGAACGCCCAGAGCACCGTGTCGGCCGGGGGCGTCAGCGTCGGCGGCGCGGCCGTGACGTCAATGGGCGCCGTCACGGTGACCGGCGGAACGGTGGCCGTCAGCGCCGGGAGCCTCACCGCAAACAGCACCCTCGGCGCAGGCACCGTGTCCGTGAGTGGAGGAACGCTCACGGCCCGGGGGAACGTCACCGCCACCGGAGCCGTGTCGGTGACCACCGGCGGAACCCTGAACTTCCTGACCACCGCTGGCCTCTCGGCCGCGAGCTTCACCCTCGACTCGGCCTCGGCGCTGGGCGTGAACTTCTCGAACGCGACGACGGTGACGCACCTCACCGTCTCTGGCAACGCGACTCTCGGCGGAACCGTGAACCTCGGGGGCACGACGCCGGCGCTCGGCAGCAGCCCTTACCACCTCCTCACCTCGACCGGCGGCACCATCGACCCGACCGGGCTCAAGCTGGGAACGGCGTCCACCGGCCTCGCCTTCGGCTTCCGCGTCCTCGGGACGGACCTGGTCATGGACGTGACGCAGAATCCGATCGCCGTGGAAACCGTGACCTCGGCAACCGGAACCTGCGGCGCCGGGACCGTCACCTGGCAGCACACGGTCGGAGCGACGAGCAACGATCGGCTGCTCATCGTCGGAGTCTCCACCGGGAGCAACACGGCCAGCGCGCTCCCGACGTCCGTGACCTACGCCGGTCAACCCCTGACCGCGCGCGGCGGCGACAACGTGGGCACGACGCAGGTCCAGATCTACACCCTCATCGCTCCGCCCCGCGGGCAGAACAGCGTCATCCTGACCTTCGCCGGGGGAACGACGTGCTTCGTCGTCGCCGGAGCCGTCACCTACTCCGGCGTCAACCAGGCGGACACGGTCGGGAACGGTGGCACCTACGGGACTCTGGTCAGCGACACCGAGACCGGGAACACGCCGCTGCTCGCGACCGTGACCGCGACGGGGCTCCGGACGAACGACAAGATCTTCGGCGTCCTCTCCTCGAACACCGCCACCTCGGCGACCCCGGTCCAGACTACCGTGACCGCCCGCTGGTCGGCGCTCAACGGCACCGAGTACGGCACCGCCGAGACGCTTCCTTACTTCGGGCCGAACGGCGGAACGGCGATTCTCTCGTACAACATGGGGCCGCCGACCTCCCAGTTCTGGTCGATGGCGGCGCTGCCGATCCACCCCTCTGCTCCGAGCGCGGCGTCGCCGAACGCCCCCGAGGTCCGCTGGTCGAGCGGGAGCGCGGTGATTTCCTGGCATCTCGGCCCGGCCTCGGACGTGGTCGGCTTCCGCGTGTGGAGGGACGCCGGCGGTAGGCGCGAGCTGCTCACCCCGGGGCTGGTCGCCGGTCCCGCCCTCACCAGCCGCGCCACGCTGATGGCGGGCAGCGAGCCGGGCTGGGTCGACGCCCGTCCCGTGGCGGGCGCGACGTATCTCCTCGAGTCACTCCACCAGGACGGAAGCACCCGGTGGATCTCGGCCACCCCGGCGTCGGGGAAGCCGCCCGTCCTCTCCGCGGACCTCGTCGGCGCCTCTCCCGCCGCGGTCCTTCCGGAGCAGGGCAACCTCCGCGTCGAGGCGGCGGACGTTTCTCCGGTCTCCGCCGGACGCGGTTCCCGCGACCTCCAGTGGCAGCTCGCCTCGGGCGCGGCGTTGAAGATGACCGTCGCCCGGGCGGGGATCGTCCGCGTCCCGGCCGACTCGCTCTTCGCCGCGGGGCTGCCGGTGGGCACGTCTGCCGCGGCCATCCAGGTGTACCGCGAGGCACGCCCCATCGCGCGCACGGTGCTCGCGGCCGACGGTCGCACCCTCCAGCGAGGCGACGCCGTGGAGTTTTACGGGTACGGGATGGACACCCGCTACTCGGGCTCGGCGGTCTACTGGCTCACCGCCGGAAGCGGCCCGGGCAGAGAGATCCGGGTCGTCGCCGGCGGGGCGCAGGACCCGGCTGCGGCCACCTTCCTCGCCGTCTCGGAGATCCGAGAGCGCCTCACCTGGTTCGGGGCCGCCCGGAACGGTGACGCGGAGAAGTTCTTCGGACCGGCCATCTACGGCCAGGCCCGCCAGCGGACCTTCACCCTCGATGCGCTGGACGTCGCCGCCTCGGGCGCGCGGCTCGAGCTCTCGGTGCAGGGCGTGACCGAGGTCCACCACGCGGTGAACGTCACCCTCAACGGCCTGCCGCTCGGGACGCTGTCCTTCGACGGCGCGGTGCCGGC
>DASXGF010000218.1:0-5559 GCA_036489275.1 Myxococcaceae bacterium
ACGACCACGGCGACGCGAGCACCCAGGGGACCGACGCGCTCCTTCGACGCCTGCGCACCGACCGGGATCGCCAGGCGCAGGACGTGCTCCGCGCGCTGGAGTCCTGGGAGGAGGAGGCGGTCGCCCTCAGGAGTCAGGTGCTGCTGAGCGCGTCTCCGGTGAAGCGAGGAGCTCCGCGACGGGGCGCAGGTCGCGGATGAACGCATCCATCGCCTCCACCCGCGCGCGCTCGTCCGGCGCCCGGAGGATGGAGGAGGGATGCACCGTCGCCAGCACGTTCGGCGCCAGGGGCGAGGGCACCCACTCGCCGCGGTGCAGCGTCACCCGGAAGGTCCGGCCGAGCAGCGCCTGGGCCGCGGTGGAGCCGAGGCACACCAGGACCCGCGGCCGCAGCACGGCCAGCTCCGCGTCGAGCCACGGACGGCAGGCCTGGATCTCCAGCTGATCCGGCTTGGCGTGAATGCGGCGCTGGCCGGATCCCCGCTCCCACTTGAAGTGCTTCACCGTGTTCGTGACGTAGGCCCGCTGCCGGTCGATTCCTGCTGCGGCCAACGCCTCATCGAGCACCCGCCCCGCCGGGCCGACGAAGGGGTGGCCGGCCAGGTCCTCCTTGTCGCCGGGCTGCTCGCCCACGAGCATGAGGTCCGGGTGAGTCGGGCCCTCGCCGAACACCGTCCGGGTCGCGTTCCGCCACAGGTCGCAGCCGCGGCAGTCCTTCGAGGCCTGCCGGAGCGCCGAGAGGCCGCCGTGCTCCGGGACCCACGGTGCGGCGGTCGTCTTCGGCGTGCGCGCTGCCATGGCTGAAGGGTAAGCACTGCCCGACGCATGTCCTCGGCGTTTCGCGACCGGTTGCGCAAGAACGCTCGGCACCTCGGCCGCTGGGCGGTACGAAACGGCCTCACGGCCTGGCGGGTCTACGACCGCGACATCCCTGAGTACCCTTTCGTGGTCGAGCGGTACGGCCCGGCGGTGCACCTGGTCGAGTATCCGCGCCGCGCCCAGCGCGCGACGGGCGGACACCCCGAGCGGGAGGCGGTGCTCGCCGCGGTCGTCGAGGTGCTGGAGGTCGACCCGGGCCAGGTCTTCACCAAGACGCATCTGCCGCAGCCCTGGGGGCGGACTCGCTATGGCCGACTCGCGGACACCGGGGCAGAGGTCGAGGTCGAGGAAGGCCCGATGCGCTTCGTGGTGAACCTCTCGGACCGACTGGACACCGGGCTCTTCCTCGACCACCGGAACACCCGGGCCCGCGTGCGGCAGGAGAGCGCCGGCAAGCGGATGCTCAACCTCTTCGCCTACACCGGGAGCTTCACCGTCGCCGCGGCCACCGGAGGTGCCCGGAGCAGCACCAGCGTGGACCTCTCGGCGAGCTACCTCGCCTGGGCGGGCCGCAACCTCGCCCTCAACGGGGTGGACGACGCCCGGCACGCGCTCGTGCGCGCGGATTGCTTGCGGTGGCTGGACGAGGCGCGCGGGCAGTGGGACCTGGTGGTGCTCGACCCGCCGCCCCACTCCACCAGCAAGGGAATGCGGGGCGACTTCAACGTGCAGCGGGACCAGCGGAAGCTCCTCGACCGGACGCTGGCCCTACTCGCCCCGGGCGGAGTGCTGTACTTCTCGACCAACTACCGGGGATTCCGGCTCGAGCCGGAGGGCCTGCCAGCCCGCTTCCGGGAGCTGACGCCGGGGAGCCTTCCGCCGGACATCCACCAGCGCGACGTCCACCGCTGCTGGCACATCGAGAAAGGCTGACGGCGGAAACCGAGCGGGTCGACCGGCCCTTGCTGGCCCTCGCGGCCGATCTCTGCGTCGCTCGTCGGGTCACGGGACCCGCAGCCCCGCTCCCCTCCTCGCTCCTTGACCTCGTCCGCGATTGCGGCGCAAACATCCGGCCACCCACTCAGTCTCCGCCGTCCGACCCATGCCGCCACCGAGCCGTCCCCATCGAGCGCCTCGCCCGCCCCGCCGGGGGCCTCGTCCCGGACGCCCGCTCCCGCCGCCGCCGCTCACCGGCCCGGACGGGACGCCCCAGATCGCCCTCACGTCGCGCGGCGCCGAGCGCTGGCAGTCCGGACATCCGTGGATCTACCGGGCGGACCTCGCCGCCGTTCCGCAGCTCGCGGGCGGCGAGGTGGTCCGGGTGGTGGATGGGCGTGGCTGGTTCCTCGGCAAGGCGTTCTATTCCTCGACGTCGAAGATCTCTCTCCGCTGGATGTCGTTCGAGGACGTCGAGGTCGGCCCGGCCCTCCTCGGCGCGCGCATCGCCCAGGCGGATGCCCTGCGCCGGGCGCTCTACCCCGGCGAGAGCACCTACCGGGTCGTCCACGGCGACGCCGATCTGCTCCCGGGGCTGGTGGTGGACCGCTACGGCGACGTGCTCTCGGTGCAGTTCCTCGTGCAGGCCACTGAGGCTCGCCGCGAGCTCCTGACCGACATGCTGGTCGCGCACTTCCATCCGCGCGGGGTCATGGACCGCTCGGACGTGCACGTGCGCACGCTGGAGGGCCTCGAGCCGCGCCGGGCGGTGCTGCGCGGCGAGGTCCCCGAGCGCGTCGAGTACGCCGAGGGGCTGGTGCGGGTCTCTGCCGACGTCCAGGCCGGGCAGAAGACCGGTTCCTTCCTCGACCAGCGCGAGAACCACGAGCTTGCGGCGAGCTACGCGCGCGGCGTGGCGCTGGACTGCTTCTCCTACCTCGGCGGCTTCGCGCTGCAGCTCGCCACGCGCGCGACGAAGGTCACCGCGGTCGAGATCTCCGAGCAGGCCTGCGAGGCCCTCGGGCGCAACGTGGAGCGCAACGGTTTCCGGAACATCGAGGTGGTCACCGCGAACGCGTTCGACTTCCTCCGCGACGCGGTGGACGAGGGGCGGCGGTTCGACACCATCGTGCTCGACCCGCCGTCCTTCGCGAAGAACAAGGACGCCATCGAGTCCGCGGTCCGGGGCTACAAGGAGATCAACCTCCGCGCGCTCCAGCTGCTCGCGCCGGGCGGCATCCTCATGACCGCGAGCTGCACCTACCACGTCGACGAGGAGCGGTTCGAGGCGATGCTGGCCTCCGCCGCGGCCGACGCCCGGCGGCGGGTGCAGATCGTCGAGCGCCGGGGCGCCGCCCGCGACCATCCGGTGCTCACCGCGCTGCGTGAGACGCGGTACCTCAAGTTCTACGTGCTGCGCGTGATCGACTGACCGAGGCTCCTGTCGCCCGGCCGACGCGTCCCCCCGCGGCGCACTGGCACACTCGACGGCGACGCCCCATCCAGTCACCGCGGAGGACACGTGCTCGCTCGAGTTCTGCCTCCCCGGACCCTCGGGGTGATGCTCCTTCTCGCGCTCGGGGCGTGCGGCTCCGGCGAGGAGTTCGGCGGCGCTGCGACCGGCGCGTTCTGCGCCGACGCGGGTCAGCTCGCGTGCTGCGTCGGCGGCTGCGACGGGGACACCGTGGCGACCCCGGTCTGCGACGCCTCCGGCTGGCAGTGCCCTGGGGGCTCGGTGTCGAGCGCCGAGTGCCCCGGTTCACGCTTCTGTCTCGGGCCGGCCTGCGCCATCCCTCCGGGCTTCGGCTGCTGCGAGGACGGCTGCGACGGCGACAGGGTGGCCCGCCCGGTGTGCATCGACACGGGGTGGGCGTGTCCCCGCGGGTCCGTCTCCTCGGACCGCTGCCCTGGACGGAGATTCTGTCAGGGTCCGCTGGGCGCCCCGGCCCTTCGCGCACCGGCGGGAGCCATGGACGGGCCGTCCGGGCCGGAGTAGGCATCCGGGCCGTGCGGCCTGGCCGAGAGGGACCCGTGCGGAGCTGGACGATGGTGGCTTGCTTGCTCGGAGCTCTCGGCGCCGCCGGGTGCGGCAGTCCCTGCGAGGCGACCTTTCTACTCGCCTGCTGCCAGGGTGGATGCGGCGGCCACGCGCTCACCCCGGCGGTGTGCGGTCCCGCCGGATGGACCTGCCCCTCCGGCTCGGTTCCCCAGGGGCAGTGCCCCGAGCAACAGTTCTGCCCTTCTGCCGGAGGCGTTCCCCCTTGATCCCGTGGTCGCCCGAGCGCGCTCGCCAGGCGCACGCCGAGCGCACCGCGCGCCACGCGCTCGAGACGCTCTACCGCCAGGCCGACGAGGCGTGGTCCGGCTTCCGCTGTCCGGCGAGCGCGGAGTGCTGCCAGCTCGCCGCGCGCGGACGCGAGCCGTGGCTCTGGGGTGTGGAGTGGGATGCGCTCCGTGACTCCCGGGCCGAGCTTCCGCCCCCGCGGGCCGACGGAGGCTGCCGCTTCCTCGATGCCGAGGGACGCCGCTGCACGGCCTACGCGTCACGTCCCCTCGGCTGCCGGACCTACTTCTGCCACCGCGCCACGGGACCGGGCCGCGAGCCCGCCGAGGAGATGGACCGGCTCCAGCGGCGGCTCGAGGTCATCGCCCGCTCGGTTCGACCGGACGAGCCGGGGCCACGCCCGCTGACCGCCTGGCTCGAGGAGAGCGCGCCTTGACCGCCCGGATCCTCGTCGCGCCCCTGGAATTCAAGGGGAGCCTCACCGCCGGGCAGGCCGCCCGCGCCATCGAGGCGGGCCTGAGCGCGGGGTGGCCCGGGGCGGAGCTGCGGGTGGTCCCGCTCGCCGACGGCGGGCCCGGCACCGCGGATGCGCTGGTCGAGGGGCTCCACGGCACCTGGCACACGGCCTGGGCCCACGATGCGCTGGGGCGTCCGCTCGAGGCGCAGTGGGCCAGCTGGCCCGGCGGGGGGATCGTCGAGATGGCGCGGGCCTCGGGGCTCACCCTCCTCGCTCCGGCCGAGCGGGACGCCCGGGTGACGAGCACCGTCGGGACGGGTGAGCTCATCGCCGATGCGCTCGAGGCGGGGACCCGCTCGCTCCTGGTGGGCGTGGGCGGCAGCGCGACGAACGACGGCGGCGCGGGAGCGCTGCAGGCCCTGGGCTACCGGTTCCTCGACGCCGCGGGGCGGGCGCTTCCTCCCGGAGGGGCGGCGCTCCGGAACCTCGCGCGGATCGTTCCCGACGGCGTGCTCCCGGCGGCGCGCGAGGCCCAGATGACGGTGATGACCGACGTCCTCAACCCTCTCTGCGGTCCGACGGGCGCGAGCGCCGTCTACGGCCCGCAGAAGGGCGCCTCGCCGGAGGACGTGGAGCTCCTCGACGCCGCGCTCGCGCACTTCGCGGAGGTCGTGAAGCGGGACCTGGGGGTGGACGCCGCGCACCTGCCCGGGACCGGCGCCGCCGGAGGGCTCTCCTACGGGCTGCTCGTCGGATGCGGCGCGCGCATCAGCCGCGGGTTCGAGCACCTCGCGAGGCTCCTCTCGCTCGAGGCGAAGCTGCAGGGCGTGGACTGGGTCATCACCGGCGAGGGGCGGCTCGATACCCAGACCCTCAGTGGCAAGGGGCCGCTCGAGCTGGCGCGGCGGGCCCGGCTCTGCGGCGCGCGGGTCGTCGCCTTCGCCGGGAAGATCGACCCCCAGGCCCTCGCCGGAGATCACCCGTTCGACGGCGCCATCCAGGTCAGCCCACCGGGTTGGAGCGAGGCGGATCCCGCGGCCCGTGCGGGAGCGGCGTCGCTGCT
>DASXGF010000233.1:0-4629 GCA_036489275.1 Myxococcaceae bacterium
GCCATTCGGCTAGGCCGGGGGGCCTTGGGACAGAGACACCCAGCTGACCCAATTCGGAGCGCGTCGCCGCCCATTCTTCCCTCAATCACTCCCTCAATCCTCGAGGGGATCGCACAAGTGCCTGAGGAACTTGGGCGACCAACCGGGATTGAACCGGTAACCCCCGGAGCCACAGTCCGGTGCTCTACCAATTGAGCTATGATCGCCGTGCTGCGAGCGGGGTCACGTAGCCGAGATCCCCCGCGACTTCAAGCCGTTGAGGCCCCGCAGCCTCACCGCCGGCCCCGCCCCGCTGTTCACCCCCCGTCCCTCCGACCCGTTCACCACGGCAGATCGGGTCCACCGGGCGCAGACTGACTGGCAGCGATGGCTCTCCGCATCGAGGACTACGCCGTCATCGGCGACACCCAGAGCGCCGCGCTGGTCGGCCGCGACGGCAGCATCGACTGGCTCTGCTTTCCGCGCTTCGACTCGCCGGCCTGCTTCTCGGCGCTCCTCGGCACGCCCGAGCACGGCCGCTGGCTCCTTGCGCCCGAGGCGCCGGTCAAGGAGGTCCGGCGACGGTACCGAGGCGACACCCTGGTCCTAGAGACCGAGTTCCACACCGACGAAGGCGTGGTCCGCGTCATCGACGCGATGCCCATCCGCACCCGCTGGCTGGACCTCGTCCGGGTGGTCGAGGGAGTCACGGGGCGGGTCCGGATGAAGATGGAGCTGGTCGTTCGCTTCGACTACGGCTCCATCGTCCCCTGGGTCCGACAGACGAAGCGCGCCCTGCTCGCCATCGGCGGTCCGGATGCGCTCGAGCTCTTCAGCCCGGTGCCCACCCAGGGCGAGGGCTTCACCACGGTCGCGAGCTTCGACGTCGCCGCGGGTGACCGCCTGCCCTTCCTGATCAACTGGTATCCGAGCCACGAGGACCCTCCACCTCGCACCGACCCCCTCAAGCAGCTGGAGCTCACGGAGCGCCACTGGCAGCAGTGGTCCGACCGCTGCACCTACCAGGGGCCCTGGCGGGAGGCGGTGGTCCGTTCACTGCTCACGCTGAAGGCGCTCACCTACGCGCCCACCGGCGGCATCGTCGCCGCGGTCACCACCTCGCTGCCCGAGTGGATCGGCGGCGTCCGCAACTGGGACTACCGCTACTGCTGGGTCCGGGACGCGACACTCTGCCTCTACGCGCTCCTCCAGGGTGGTTTCGTGGAGGAGGCGAAGGCCTGGCGTGACTGGCTCCACCGGAGCGTGGCCGGCAGCCCGGATGATCTGCGCACCCTCTACGGCGTCCAGGGAGAACGGCGGCTGACGGAGCTCGAGCTGCCGTGGCTGCCCGGCTACGAGAACAGCCGGCCGGTGCGGGTGGGCAACCTCGCCGCCAACCAGCTCCAGCTGGACGTCTACGGCGAGCTGATGGACGCGCTCTACACCGCGACCCGCATGGGCATCCAGACCAACCCCAATGCCTGGCGGGTGCAGCGAAGCCTGATCGAGTGGCTGGAGCGCAACTGGCAACAGCCCGACGAGGGCATCTGGGAGGTCCGCGGTCCGCGCCGGCAGTTCACCCATTCCAAGGTGATGTGCTGGGTGGCGCTCGACCGGACGGTGAAGATGGTCGAGCAGTTCGGTCTCGACGGACCGGTGGACCACTGGCGAGAGCTTCGCGACCGGATCCATGCCCAGGTCTGCGAGAAGGGCTGGAGCGAGAAGCGCCAGAGCTTCACCCAGTTCTACGGGAGCGACCTCCTCGACGCGAGCCTGCTCCTCATCCCCCAGCTGGGCTTCCTTCCGGCGAAGGACCCACGGGTCGTGAAGACGGTGGACGCCATCCAGCGTGACCTGGTCCGCGACGGCCTCGTCCTCCGCTACCGCACCGACGAGATCGGTGTGGACGGGCTGCCGCCCGGCGAAGGAGTGTTTCTGCCCTGCAGCTTCTGGCTCGCGGACGCGCTCGCCATGCTCGACCGGCACGACGAGGCCCGCGAGCTCTTCGAGCGGCTCCTCTCCCTGCGCAACGACGTGGGGCTCCTCAGCGAGGAGTACGACCCCCGTGCGCGCCGTCTGCTGGGAAATTTCCCACAGGCCTTCAGCCACATCGCGCTGGTAGACACCGCCTCCAACCTGGGGCGTCTCCCGTCCGCCCCGGGGGAGCACCGCGGTGACGGCCGCGGACGCGGAAGTTCGGAGTGATGGATCGAGCGGTCTCGTGAGAAGCTAGGGCACTGACCCGCTGGTGACGCCCTCGCTCCTCGCCCCGCGCCTCGCCGCGCTCGTGCTCTGTCTCACCGCCGTGCCCGCCAGCGCGCGCATCACCGTGCTGCCGCTCAGCGGCCCCCGGAACCAGACCCTTGAGCGCCAGCTGTCCTCCTCCATCTGCGGGAAGTCGAGCTGCGTCCCGGCCTCCACGGTGATGACGGGGAAGAAGGTGGACTGGGACAAGGTCCGCCGGGCCGGCCTCGATGGCGTGGTGGTCGGCGGGCTCTCCAAGGGCACCCGGTCCCAGGAGCTCGAGCTGAGCTTTCTCACCCCGCAGGCCCAGCGCACCTGGCAGCAGCGCTACGCCGTCGTCGACGGACGGGTCTCCTCCACCACGCTGGCGCAGATCCGCGACAGCGTCTACACGGCGTCACGCACGCCCGCTCCGGCACCGCCCCCGACCCCGCCTCCCCCCGCCCCCGCAGGCGCTGCTGCGGCCGCTGCGGCTGCTCCTCCCGCGGGGGAGATCGCTCCACCGCCGCCCGGGGAGATCGCCCCTCCGCCGGCGGGCGAGGTCGCCGCGCCGTCCCCCACCGTCGCCACGCAGCCGGGCGGGCCGCCGAAGCCGGATCTGGTCGAGGTGGAGATCGCCGCCCAGCTCCTCCACCGCAGCTGGAGCTACTCCGGACTCGACCCTGCGGGAGGGCTCCGGACGTACACCCTCCCCTTCTTCACCGAGCCGCGGGGCCGCATCGGCCTCTACCCGCTCCGGTCCGCGGAAGGCCTCTTCGCCTCCGCCGGGCTGGAGCTGGCCGGCGCGGTGGCCCTCGGGACCCTCGTCGGCGGCAGCGACCCGTCGGTGCCGAAATTTCCGCTCAGCCTCTGGTGGCTCGACTTCGGCCTGCGCGTCCGGCTCCGGCTCGGGAGCTGGACGCTCGGGCCCGGCGTCGGTGTTCGGCTGTCACATCAGTCGGTGAGCCCGAACTCTCAGGGAGCCCACTTCGACGGCATTCCCACCGTGGACGCAAAGGCCGTCCGCCTCGGGCTGGAGGCGAGCGGCCCGATCGCCGGCGCCTTCGGCCTCGCCGCGGAGCTCAACTACCTGCTGGTCCTCTCCACCGGGCTCGACACCACCCTCTTCCCCGACCAGAGCGGCGGGCCCGCGTTCGAGGGGCGCCTCGGTGCGACCTGGCAGGTGTCCCACCTCCTGCGCCTGTTCCTCGCGGCGACCCTCTCGCAGGAGACCTACAACCTGAATGCGCCGGGACTCGCCGAGTCCGCCAAGGCCTCGGTCCTCGGAGGCGAGCTCGGCTTCCGGATGGGGTTCTGAGGGTACACTCGACCATGAACATGACCCAGACGAGACGTCTCCTCTCCGTCCTCCTGCTGGCCGCTCTCCCCGCAGCGGCGACCGCGGCCCTCAGGGCACGCGCGCCTGCGCAGGTCTCGTTCATCGCGCTCGGTCCGGCAGGCCTCCGCATCGAGGGGAAGTCCAGCGAGCTCCAGATTTCCGACCGGCCCGATGCCCTGGTGGTGACGGTGCCGCTCGCGCGCCTGGAGACCGGCATCTCGCTGCGCGACCACCACATGCAGGAGAAGTACCTCGAGTCGCAGAAGTATCCGAACGCGCAGCTGGCAGTGGCCCGGAGCGCCATCAAGTTCCCGGCCCAGGGTCAGACCACCGAGGGCACGGTGCCCGCCACGCTCGCCCTGCATGGCAAGTCGAAGACCGTCCCGGTGCACTACAAGGCGACGCGCAACGGGAACGCCTACGACGTGAAGGGCGACCTGAAGGTCGACTTCCGCGAGTTCGGCATCGAGATCCCCAACTACCTCGGCGCCACGGTGAAGCCGCCGGTGGACGTCAACGTCGCCTTCGTCCTGGATGAGACGTAGCCGCGACGGACGGCTTCTGATCCTGATCGTGGCGCTGGCGATCCCCGGCGCCGCCCGCGCCTACCCGTGGATGATCCGCCACGGGTACAGCGGCTGTGGCGTCTGCCACGTCGACCCGTCGGGATCCGGTCTGCTCACCAGCTACGGCCGCGCCCAGTCCGACCTCCTCCTCGCCACCCGCTGGTCGGGGGAGAGGGTGGAGGAGGCGAGCCCCACCGCGAACTTCGGCTTCGGGCTCTTCAAGCTTCCGGACTGGCTCCTCCTCGACTTCAGCTACCGCGGCGGAGAGCTCTTCGCCCGCTCCACCACCAACGACAGCTCGGGACAGCAGCTGAGCACCGCGAAGGATCAGCGGTGGGTGCACATGGTCGCGGACCTCCGGGCCGGGCTCCGCATCGGCCGCTTCCGGGCCTCGGGCGCCATCGGGTGGCTGCCCTACGCCGCCTCGCCGATGAGCGTCACCTCGAACGACCAGAACAACGTCGTCGCCCGCGAGTTCTGGGCCGGCTGGGAGCTCGGCGACGAAGCGGGGCTCGTCCGCGG
>DASXGF010000252.1:0-12420 GCA_036489275.1 Myxococcaceae bacterium
GGCCCCGGGAGAGGGGCCATTCAGCCCCAGCCCGGTCCGAGCGTTTCCGGCATCTTACGCGGGCTTTCCCCGGGTTCAACGTCCAGAGCCACGGGGAGGCGTCAGACCTTCCGGGCGTCCGGTCGGGCCAGGCGGCCCTGAACCGGACGCGGGCCAGCCCGCCCGGGCCTGCTCAACCGGCCACAGGCACGGGCAGAAGGCGCGGGCGCGACGCCTAGGCGCGGATCTCGGGCGGCGCGGCCGGAGCAACGACCTCCGGCTTCGGGACGTTGAACGGGTCGGACTCCAGGGCGTTGCGGAGGACCTCGTCCATCTGGGTGACGAAGATGAACTCGATGTCCTTCTTGGCCTGGTCCGGAACGTCGATCAGGTCCTTCCGGACGCGCTCGGGGAGGATGACCCGCTTGATGCCCGCCCGGTGCGCGGCGAGCACCTTCTCCTTGATGCCACCCACCGGGAGCACCAGCCCGCGGAGCGTGGCCTCGCCGGTCATCGCCGTGTCGCCCCGGACGCGGATGCCGGTCATGAGCGAGGTGAGCGCGGTGAGGATGGTGACACCCGCCGACGGGCCGTCCTTGGGGATGCTGCCCGCCGGGAAGTGCAGGTGGATGTCCGTCTTCTCGAGGAAGTTCGGGTTGATCCCCAGCAGATCCGCCTTGCTTCGGAGGTAGCTCAGCGCCGCCTGGGCGGACTCCTTCATCACGTCGCCGAGCTGCCCGGTGAGCGTCATGCCGCCCTTGCCGGCCATCTTCGTCGCCTCGATGAAGAGGAGATCTCCGCCCACCGCGGTCCAGGCGAGGCCGGTGGCCACGCCGGGCACCTCGGTGCGCTCGGCCACCTCGGAGTAGAAGGCCTCGGGGCCGAGGACCTCCTTCACCCGCTCCGAGGTGATGATCTGCTTGTCGGTCTTTCCGGCTGCCACCTCGACCGCCACCGCGCGGCAGATGTCGGCGATGCGGCGCTCGAGGCCGCGCACGCCCGCCTCGCGGGTGTAGCTGGTGATGAGAGTGAGCAGCGCGCCGTCCTCGATTTCGATGTGATCGGCGGACAGTCCATGCTCCCGGAGCTGCTTGGGCACCAGGTGGATGCGGGCGATCTGCTGCTTCTCCTCGAAGGTGTACCCAGGGAGCTCGATGATCTCCATGCGGTCCCGGAGGGGGCCGGGGATGGGGTCGAGCTGGTTGGCGGTGGCGATGAAGAGGACCTTGGAGAGGTCGAACGCCACGTCGAGGTAGTGGTCGGAGAAGCTGTTGTTCTGCTCCGGGTCCAGCACCTCGAGCAGGGCGGCCGACGGGTCGCCGCGGAAATCCGCGCCGAGCTTGTCGATCTCGTCCAGCATCATGACCGGGTTCTTGGTCCCGGCCTTCTTCATGCTCTGGATGAACCGGCCGGGGAGGGCGCCGACGTAGGTCCGCCGGTGGCCGCGGATCTCCGCCTCGTCCCGCACGCCGCCCAGCGAGAGGCGGACGAACTTCCGGCCCACGCTCCGGGCGATCGACTGCCCGAGCGAGGTCTTGCCAACGCCGGGCGGGCCCACCAGGCAGAGGATGGGGCCCTTCATGTCGTTCTTCAGCTTGCGGACGGCGAGGTACTCCAGGATGCGCTTCTTCACCTTCTGGATGCCGTAGTGATCGGCGTCGAGGGTGGAGCGGGCGTTCTCGATGTCGAGGTTGTCCTCGCTGGTCTTGCTCCAGGGGAGATCGGCGATCCAGACGAGGTAAGTGCGGGCGACGGTGTACTCGCTCGACGCCGCGGGGATGGTCTTGAGCCGGTTGAGCTCCTTCTGCGCGACCTTCTCCACGTCGGGGGGGAGGCCGGCCTTCTTCAGCCGTTCCTGGAGCTCGTCGAGCTCCTCCTCCTCCTCGCCCATCTCGCCGAGCTCTTCCTTGATCGCCTTGAGCTGCTGGCGCAGGTAGTACTCGCGCTGGGTCTTCGACATCTCGCCCTTCACGGCGGAGTCGATTTTGTTGGAGAGCTTGAGGATCTCCCGCTTCCGGTTGAGCAGCTCGAGGACGAGCTTCATCCGGGCCTTGAGGTCCACGGTCTCGAGGACCGCCTGCTTCTCCTCGATGGGCACGTCCACGTTGGCGGCGATGAGGTCCGCCAGGTGGCCGGGGTGGGTGATGGACTCGACGAGCTCGGTGGCCGCGGCCGGAAGCTCCGGCATCAGCTCGATGACCTCGCGGGCCAGCTTCTTGAGGTTGATGCCGAGCGCCTCGACCTCGACGTTCTCCGCCGAGGTCTTGTCGTCCGCGGGCTCGACCCGGGCCTTGAGGTAGGGGGTCTCCTGGACCAGATCCAGCACCCGGAAGCGGGCCAGGCCCTGCACGACGAGCGAGTAGTTGTCCTCGCCCATCTTCAACAGCTTCACGATGCGGGCGACGGTCCCCATCGCGTAGAGGTCGCTCGCCCCGGGGTCCTCCTCCTCCGCTCTGCGCTGTGTGACTACACCGATCAGCTGGTCGTCACGCACCGCGTCCTTGATGAGGGCAATGGTCTTCTGACGTCCTACCGCGAGGGGTAGGACACCACCCGGGAAGAAGACCGAGTTCCGAAGTGGCAGGATGGGCAGGACCTGAGGGATGTCGTCCTTGTTGATCAGGGCCGGAGGCGCCATCGCCGAGGCCATCGCAGTGGCGGACTGGCCGCCTTTCTTCTTCTCGTCCGACATGAAAATTCGCGCTCCGTTCAGGTGCGTCGGAAACTCCAGCGCCTCACCTCGTCCGTACCGTCTGGAACCAAGGCTAGCAATCAAAAGTCCTTCATTGGGAAACACGGTCTGAATGCGGCGTCTGAGGTTTACCGATAGAGCAGAACCGGACGCCGTCAAGCGATCCGCTCGCGGGCCATGGCTCGTGCTGGCCGGCGTTCTGGGCACGCTCGGCGGCTGCACGTGCGAGGCGCCGCCCGAGCGCGCCGGGTCCACCGTACCCAGCAGCTGCGCCTACGACGCGCCGCTCTTCGCCCCGGTGGAGACGGACATCCTCTTCGTCGTCGACGACAGCAACTCGATGAGCGAGGAGCAGGAGGGTGTCGCCCGCGAGTTGCCCACCTTCGTCCAGATCCTCCAGACGGGCGCCGGCGTGCAGCAGAACCTCCGGGTCGGTCTGGTGAACACCTCGGTCTACTACGGGCAGCTCCTGGGCAGCCGGCTGGACGTCTACCATTACCCGCAGGGTGGCTGGCTGCGACCGTTTCCCGCGGCGGACGGTGGGGTGGGCGGCGGAGAGCGGTGGCTGACCGACCCGGACCCGGAGATCGTGCCGCGGCTCAGCGCGGCCATCCGGGCGCTCGGGCTCGCCGGCTCGTTCCAGGAGACACCCTTCGAGGCGGCGCGTCTCGCGCTCACCGGGACTGGCTTCTGGACCACGCTTCCCGATGGCGGAAACCCCAACGCCGGCTTCCTCCGCACCGGCGGCCGGCTGCTGGTCGTGGCGGTCAGCGACGAGGACGACTGTAGCGAGATGTCAAACAACCCGCCGACGGTCTTCTTCACCTTTGCGCAGGGGCAGGACTTCTGCACCCTCAACGAGAACATGCTCACGCCGGTGGGCGACTACGTCACCGCCTTCACGAGCCTCGACGATGGCAAGGGCCAGGGCCGGCACCGAGAGGTCCTCTGGGGCGCCATCGCTCCGGTGGCCCGCTCCAACAAGATCGCCCAGGGCGTGGAGGGAGCGCTCGGCGACGGCGGTGCGGTCATCCAGAACGTGGACTGCCCGACCAGCGGTGGCCCCGGCTACCGGCACCGGGCGATGGCGCTCGCGTTCGACCCGACGCTCACCAATCTCGACTCGGTCTGCGCGGCGGACTACCACGAGAGCCTGGTGTCCATCGCGCAGGTGGCTTCCATTCCCCAGACGCTGACCCTCACCGACAACGTGCCCGACCCGAGGCTCCTCGCCGTGGACGTCACCCGGGGCGACGGGAGCGTGCAGCGCTGCACCCTGGCGAACCAGGGCATCGAGGTGATCGCGGCGACATCCACCGAGCCTCCGGCGGTGCGGTTCCAGCCGGGCTGCCTCCGCCGGTTCACCGACACCCGCGTCGAGGTGAAGCTGCTCTGCGCCGGCTGAGGCCGCGCGCGTCCATCCTCCGCCTCAACCTCATCTCAGCGCGTCGCTGACCGCGTCGAGCAGCCGCGCCCGCCCGGCGTCGGCCCGCTCGAGGTGCAGGAAGTGGGTGCCGCCCGGAATCTCGAGGGTCACCACCTTCCTTGCCCGGACCGCGTCGTGGGCGAAGGCCCGGACGTCCTCGGGGCGGCTCCAGAAGTCGGCGGTGCCGCGCACGAGCAGCACCGAGGCGGTGATCGCGCTCGCGTCGTAGAGCCGCCGCCCCGATGCCTGGACGAAGCTGTCCTCGAGCGCCCCCAGCGGGGCACGGAGCGAGGGCGGCGAGGTGCGGCCGGACTCGGGATCGCTGGCCAGGGCGGCCCGGACGTAGGCCTCGGCCACCGCCGGATCGCGGTGGGCGGCCGGGTCGGCCCCCAGGGAGCGGTCCCACGGCCGGAGGAGGGAGGCGGCGTCGGCACGCGCATAGCCGCCGAGTTCGGGCGAGAGCCGGTCGGGGTGGGCGGGATCGGCGATCGACGAGCCAGGGCCGATGGCCGGATGCACGGCCGAGCCACCGTAGAGCGCGTTGAGCAGCACGAGGTGCCCGACGCGCTCCGGCCAGAGCGCCGCATACTGCCCGGCCCAGAGCCCTCCGGTGGCCCAGCCGAGGAGGGTGACCTGCTTCGCGCCGGTGCGGGCGAGGACCGTCCGCACCACCGCGTCCACGTCGCGCACGACCTCGTAGGACCGGGAGAGGGGACGGCTCTCCTCCGGAGGACGGGACATCGCCACGGGCCGGTCCGAGCGGCCGTAGCCGCGGGCGTCCGGGACGTAGACCCGGGCGCCGGTCCGCACCGCCAGGTCCTCGGCCAGCGAGGCCCCCGGCACGGGCAAATCGAACGAGCCAATGCCGGGCACGCGCGCGCCGTGAAGCAGGACGATCGGGTCGACACCGGGCGTGGGCTTCGCCGGGCGGACTTCCCGGATGCCCAGCCGCACCCCGTCGAGCGTGCGGGCGGTCAGCTCGGTCCGGTGGACGGGAGCGGCCGCGGCGAGAAGCAAGGCGAGCACGGGCCACATGCGCCGCTCTCTAGCCCGTTCCAAGCCCGCGCAGGGGCAGGCATTTCCCGGGCGGGAGGGCGCCGTCAGTCCCGTGGCATACGACTGAACAAACGTATAGATCAGTCAGGGAGGCAGCGAGCGCAATGACGGCGGCGGCGCGGGCAGACTCGGCTGTGCTCGAGCGGCTCCGGGAGCGGATCCGGACGCTGCAGGCGGCGCCACGCCAGCTCCTCTCGGTGCTGCGCACCGGCCTCCCTCCCGTCGACGGGCTGCTGCCCGGAGGCGGGTTCCCGCTGGGCCAGGTGGTGGAGCTCTGGGGAGAGCCTTCCTCGGGCCGGACCCGGCTTGCCTTCCGGGCCATCGCCGAGGCGCACCGGGCGCTCCGGCTCGCGGCCTGGGTGGACGGGCCGGGGATGCTCTACGCGCCGGCGCTCCCTCCGCTCGGAGTCCAGCTGGAGCAGCTCCTCGTGGTGCGCCCTCCCGAGTCGAAGCAGCTGGCCTGGAGCGCGCTCCAGCTGCTCCGGAGCGGCGCCTTCGTCGCGGTGGGACTGGACCTGACCCGGTCGGGCGTCCGGCTGTCGCCGCCCGAGTCGCGGCGGCTGGTCGAGGCGGCCTCCCGCAGCGGCGGGCTGCTCCTGCTCCTCACGCCTCCCGAGGCGCCCGCGGACGGGACGCTGCGGCTCCACGTCTCCGCCGCCGGCCCGCGCGCGATGCGCCTGGAGGTGGTGCGCAGTCGCCAGGGCGGCGCGTCGCGCACGGTGGAGGTGCCCTGGGACCTGCTCACTCCCGGCGGCCCGTCCGACGTCGGCGCCGGCAGCCACGGGCTGGATGCGCCGCCTCTGCCCGTGCCGCCCTCCACGCCCTTCCGCCGGGCGCGGGCCTGCACGCGCGATGGGCTCATCGGCATCCAGGGACAGCGGCCGGGGCGGGACCTGTCCCTGCCGTCCTTTGCCCAGGCACTGGGGGTCGGATCGTGAGTCAGCGGGTCGCCTACGTTCATCTGCCGCGCTTCCCGGTGCAGCGCCGGGTGCTGGACGAGCCCGGCCTCGCCGCCCAGCCACTGGCCCTGGTGCACGAGACGAAGGGCGTCCTCAGAATCTCGTTTGCCTCGGGCACGGCGCAGCGCGACGGCATCCGCGCGGGGATGACCCTCACCTCGGCCCGCGCGCTCCTGCCGGCGCTCCGCGACGGCCTCTACGACGCGGCGGCGGAGACCCAGGCGCTGTCCTCCCTCGCCGAGGGGTTCCTCCGCTTCGCGCCGGCCTTCATGCTCTCCGCTCCCGACGGCCTGTGGCTGGACGCCTCGGCGGCCTCGCTCTTCGGCGGCGAGGCCGGCCTCGTGGACAAGGTGGAGGCGCAGGCTCGGGCCGCCGGCTACCGGGCGCGGGTGGTGCTCGCCTCCGAGCTGTTCACCGCGCGCGCCCTGGCCCGCTTCGGCGCGGCGACCCGGGCGTGCGTGGCGCTGGGCGACTCCGGCCGCGCGCTGGCGGCGCTGCCGCTCCAGGCGCTGGAGGACGCTCCGGAGGTCGTGGCCTCGCTCCGGGCGCTCGGGCTGTCCACCCTCGGAGAGCTCTCCGCGCTCCAGCCCACCCAGGTCATCTCCCGGCTCGGGGCCCAGGGGCTCCGGGCGCAGCGGCTGGTCCGCGGACAGGACGAGGCGCGGCTCCTCCCGGCAGTGCTGCCCGAGGTGGTGGAGGAGGTGCGGACGCTGGAGGCCCCCGCCGAATCGCTCGAGCCGCTGCTCTTCGCGCTCAAGGCGGCGCTGGATCGCCTCTCCGCGCGCCTCCGTGGCCGGCAGCGGGCGGCTGTCCGGCTGACGCTCACCCTGGTGCTCGAGCCCGCGGGTCCGTACCCGGTGCCGCTCGTGCTTGCCCGGCCCACGACGGACCCGAAGCTCCTGCTGGACCTGGTCCGCCACCGGCTCGAGTCGGTGCGGCTCGACGCGCCGGTGGCCACCCTGGTGCTCACCGTGGACGAGTCCTGCGAGGACCACGGACAGCAGGGCGTGCTCGGGGATGCGCCGGCGGGCGACGCGGCGCTGGAGACGGTGCTGGCGCGGCTGGCCACCGCGCTCGGGCCGGAGGCGCTGGGCAGTCCCGTGCTCGCCGACGACCATCGCCCCGAGGCGGCGCATGCCCCCGGGCCCTTCCGCCCACCGCGCCGCGAGCCGGGGATGTTCGCCGAGGCCCGCCGTTCCCCGCCCGTGCCGCCACCGCCTCCCGACTGGCAGCTGGAGCGTCCGGTGCGGCTCCTGCCCGGCGAGGGCGAGCCCATCGAGGTCGAGCTGGATGCGCTCGGAGCGCTCCGCACGGCGCGCGTCCTCGGCAAGCGGCGAAAGGTCCTGGCCGTCGCCGGACCCGAGCGCCTCGGCGGGCAGTGGTGGACCGAGACGCCATTTCAGCGCGACTACTACCGGGTGCACCTCGACGGGCTCGGTCCAGCGTGGGTGTATCGGCGGGCGGGTGAGGACGGGTTCTACCTGCACGGCCTCTTCGACTGACGCCGGATTCCGGCATCCCCGCCGGGTCGCGGTAGGCTTCGTCGGTCTCCGTGCCTGCCGAAAGCCCACGCTCTCTCGTCGTGCCGCGGTCCGAGTCGACGGGAGAGACGCGTGTCGAGCGCAGCTACCGTGAGGACGAGATTGCCGCCATCCTCCACCGTGCCGCGCAGCTCGAGCGCGATCGCGGGACGGACGAGGGCGCGCTCAACCTCCGCGAGATCGAGACCATCGCTCGCGAGTCCGGCATCGATCTCTCGATGGTCCGTCAGGCCGCCCGGGAGCTCGAGAACGGTGAGGGCGGGGGCATCGCCACGGCCATCGCCGGCGCGCCGCTCCGCCGCACCATCGAGCGGGTGGTGGAAGGCGAGATCGGCGCCGAGCAGCACGAGCGGCTGGCCCAGGAGATCCGCGAGGTCCTCTCCGCGTCGGGCGCCGGGGCGCGCTGGCTCCTTCCGGGCAGCCTCTCCAGCATCGGGCGCAGCCTGACGCTGTCCGGCTTCACGGGCACGAGCTCGATCGAGGTGAACGTCGGGCCCCGCGAGGGGAAGACCATCATCCGCATCGGAGCCGACCGCTCGCAGCTCGCCGGAGGCCTCTTCGGCGGCATCGTCGGCGGGGTGGGCGGTGGATTCGGGGCGAACGTGGGCTGGATGATCCCGGCGCTCCTGCACCTTCCGTGGTTCGCCGGTCTCGCCGGCGCCGGGCTGGTGGTGCTCGGGGCCTATGCGCTGGCCCGCGGCATCTTCGCCACCAACGCCCACGGCCTCGACCGCCGGCTGGATTCCCTCGCCGACCGCCTCCAGATCTTGGCCAGGAGCGCGACGGCCACGCGGTCAACGTCCCCCGGAACCGTCTGAGCCGCCCCCCGGGGTCTGCCGCGCATCGGTTGCGCCGGCGGGTGCAGGCCGACATGCATTCGGGGTGATGGCTGCGGACGACCCAGCTCCGACGCTCGGGCGCGTGCTCCTCGTCTCCTCCGACCCGCTGGTGCGGGCGGGGCTGGCGGGGATGTTCGCCGCCTCGGGCACGGGGGTGACCGTCGAGGCAGGAGCGCCGGTGGACGCGGTGGTCTGGGACATGGCCAGCGCGCCCCCGCCACCGCTCGGACCGGGCGCACCGCCCGTGCTGGCCCTCGTGCGATCCGAGCAGGAGGCGCGGGCCGCGCTGTCCGCCGGCGCGACCGGAGCCGTCCTCCGCGGCTCGGACGGGGCGACGCTCCGTGCGGCGCTCCAGGCCGTCAGTCGCGGGCTGGTGGTCACCGAGCACGGCTTCACCTCGCTCCGTCCAGCCCCCGAGGCACGCCCGGCCACGAGCGCCGAGGCCTTCACTCCCCGCGAGCGGCAGGTGCTGGCGCTGCTCGCTCGCGGCCTCTCCAACCGGGACATCGCCGACGCGCTGGAGATCAGCGCCCACACCGCGAAGTTCCACGTCAACTCCATCCTCCAGAAGCTCGGAGTGGAGCGGCGGACCGAGGCCGTGGTGCGCGCCGCCCGCATGGGGCTGGTCACCCTCTGACGGGACCTACCCGGATGGGGAGGTCCGGCCCCTGGCCATCCGGCGGATGTGGCGCCCGGGGCAGGCCCGTACGCTTCGGGCCATGACTTCCTCGACTCCGTTCGCCGCCGCCACCGCCGTCTCCGATGCGCTCGCCGCCACCACCACCCGGGTGGGCGAGGGCCTGGTCTCGGTCGCCGGCCGGCGCTGGCCCATCACCGGCATCGTCCAGGCGAAGGATCTCGTCCTGACGGCTGCCCACGCCGCGGACCGGGAGGAGGGCCTCAAGATCCAGTCCGGCGGCACCTGGCTCCCGGCCCAGCTGGTGGGCCGCGATCCCGGGCTGGACCTCGCGCTGCTCCGCGTCGCCGGAGCGAACCTCTCACCGGTGACCTGGCTCGAGCCCGCGCAGCGCCGCGTGGGGACCCTCGTTCTCGCGGTGTCCCGTCCCCGCGGCGCGCTCCGGACCCGCCTCGGGGTCCTGTCAGTGGTCGAGCCGGGATTCCTGACTCCCTGGGGCGCCCGGGTGGACGCGACGCTCGACGCCGACGTCTCGGCCCGACCGGGCCTCGCCGGAGCCGCGCTGGCCGACGTCGAGGGCCGGGTGCTCGGGATGTACGTCTCGGGCGGGCCGCGCGAGCGCCGGGTGGTTCTCCCCGCCGAGACCCTCGCCCGCGTTTCATCGGAACTGCTCGCCCACGGCCGCGTTCGCCGCGGCTACCTGGGCGTGGGGACCCAGCCGGTGCGACTGCAGGGTCAGGCCCGCGCCGCGGCCGGACAGGAGACCGGGCTCCTCGTGCTCTCGGTCGAGCCGGGCGGGCCGTCCGACGCCGCCGGTCTCGCCCTCGGGGACGTCCTGCTCGCGCTCGACGGCACCCCCATGGAGGACGTGCACGATCTCCTGGCCCGTCTGGCGCACGACGCCGTGGGTCGCTCGCTCCCGCTGAAGCTGCTCCGCGGTGGGAAGATGGAGGAGCGCACGGTCGCGGTGGGGATCCGGCCGTGACCTCCCTCGTCGAGCTGTCCGACGCGCTCCAGCAGCTGGTCTCCCGGGTCAGCCCCGCGGTGGTGGGCGTGGAGCAGGGCAGGGGCGCCGGCACCGGCGTGGTCGTGGCCAGCGACGGCTATCTGCTGACCAACCACCACGTCGCCGGTAGCGGCAAGGCGCTCCGCATCCGGCTTCCCGGAGGCGAGACGACGAAGGGCGACCTGGTCGGGTCCGACCCGGCGACGGACCTCGCGGTGGTGAAGGTGACCGACCCGACGCCGGTGCAGCTCTCCCTGGCCGATCCCGCGTCGATCGCGGTCGGACAGCTGGTGCTGGCCATCGGCAACCCGTTCCGCTTCGAGCGGAGCGTGTCGCTGGGCATCGTCAGCGCGCTGGACCGGAGCCTCCCCGGACCGAGCGGGACGCTGTTCGAGGGCCTGCTCCAGACCGACGCCGCCATCAACCCTGGCAACTCCGGAGGGCCGCTGGTCAACGCCCGGGGCGAGGTGGTGGGCATCAACACCGCGGTCATCCCCTGGGCGCAGGGCATGGGCTTCGCCGTGTCGGCGCGGACGGCGACCTGGGTCACCTCGGTGCTGATGAGCCGCGGCAAGGTGGAGCGCCGCTACCTCGGCGTCGCCGCCCGGAGCGAGCAGCTGTCGGCGGAGCTCGCCGCGGCGACCGGACAGCCCAAGGGCGTGCGCGTCCTCAGCGTGGGCGCTGGGTCTCCGGCCGAGACCGCGGGGATCCGCCCAGAGGATCTCCTCCTCGGCGTGCACGGCGAGCCCATCGGAAACGTCGACGACATCCACCGGCTGATGGTGACCCGCGGCGCGGAGGTCGTCCCGCTGGCCCTGTGGAGGCGGAACGCCCGCGAGTTCGTGACCGTGGTGCCTTCGCGGGAGCGCCTCGCCGCCTGACGCTCGCGCGCCTGGGGAGAATCCAACGCCGAGGCCCCGGTCGGCCATCGCGGGAGCGTCAGCCTGCGTAGATTCCGCGCGGAGGATATGTTGCCGGCAGCCAGTCGAAAGCGCCGCGGCCCTGCATCGGGCCGGACCCTGAGCTCACCCCGCCCCCGGCATGTGGGGCGAGAAATCCGTCCGGCAGGCCCCTCGCGAGGCGTCCGGCTCTACACCATCGGTCACTCGACGCGGACGCTCGACGAGCTCGTCGGCCTTCTTCGCGGCTCCGGCGTCTCTATCCTGGCCGACATCCGGACGATTCCGCGCTCGCGGCACAATCCGCAGTTCGAGCAGGAGGCGCTTCGATCCGCTCTGTCCCGGCGCCGCATCCGGTACGTTCATCTTCCGGCCCTCGGTGGCCTGCGCCGGTCGCGCAAGGACTCGCCGAACGCCGGCTGGCGAAACGCGAGCTTCCGGGGATACGCCGACTACATGGAGACCGAGGACTTCGAGGGCGGTCTGTCCGAGCTCGAGGCCCTGACTGCCGCAGGAACGCTCGCGTTGATGTGCGCGGAGGCGGTGCCCTGGCGGTGTCATCGCTCGCTCGTCGCCGATGCCTTGTCCGTCCGTGGAGCGCACGTGGAGCACATCACCGGCCCGGGACGGTCGCATCCACACCGCCTGACTCCCTTCGCCCACGTGGAGGGCACTCGGATCACGTACCCCCCGGAGGGCTCGGGCAGCGACGTTCCCGGGCCAGCGATCGAATAACGGGGCGAGCGCGGGCGCTCCGGACCCGACGGGAAACCCAGGCACCGTGAGAACGTGGAGCGGCGCGCGCAGGGGCGTGGCAGTCTCCCGTTCGATGCCCTCGACCCGCTCCGTCCTCTTGCTCGGACTCGTCCTCGCCGGCGCCCCGCTGGCCGCGCAGACCGCTCCTTCCGATCCCCGTGCCGCGCTGAGGCATCGCGCCGAGGGCGACACCCCGCTCATCGCCGACACCTACGAGCTCTGCGACCGCGTTGGCGGGCGCATCACCGGCACTACGGCGTGGGATCGCGCGGTCCAGTGGGGCGTCGAGAAATTCAAGGCCGTCGGCGTCGATTCGGTCACCACCGAGAGCTTCACTGTCCCGTTCCTCTGGGTCCCCGGATCGGTCGAGGTGGCGGCGCTTTCGCCCGAGTCGTTTCCCCTCCGGGCAGTGGCCGCTCCGGGCACGGCCTCAACCGGAGGCGTGGTCGAGGCGAAGCTGGTCGACGTCGGCCTGGGGCTCGCCGCCGACTGGGCGAAGGCCGGCACCGCCACCTCCGGCGCCGTCGCCCTGGTCCACACGAAGGAGATGAAGACCTTCGACGACCTCTTCGACGAGTACTTGCGCGCGTCGCCGCTCTTGCAGGCCGCGGCGCAGGCACAGGTCCGCGG
>DASXGF010000283.1:0-8218 GCA_036489275.1 Myxococcaceae bacterium
CCGTCCACGTCCAGCCCCAGCGCCGCACGGAGCATCATCAGCACCGAGCCCGAGGCCCAGGCCTGCGGCGAGCAGGCCACCGGGTAAAGCGTGGGCCCCGAGCCGGGCCGCTGCGGGAATCCGCAGAACAGCTCGGGCATCCGGCGGAGCTCGAAGGAGAGGCTCGCCAGGAAGAAGCGCTCGAGCACCGAGAGCGCCCCCTGCTTCAGGCCGTAGTTGGAGAAGCCGAGCGCGGCGAAGCCGTTGTCGTGCGGCCAGACCGAGCCGTCGTGGTACGACATCGGGTTGTAGCGCGCCTCGCCCATCGCGATGGTGCGGATGCCCCAGCCGGAGAAGAACGGGTCGCCGGTCAGCGTGGTGGCGACCTTCTCCGCGCGCTCCGGCGCGACGAGCCCCATCGCCAGACAGTGCCCGGCGTTGGAGGCGCGGACCCGGCAGGGCATCTTGTCTCCGTCGAGCGCGAGCGCGTAGGTCGACAGCTCCTCGCACCAGAAGGCGCGCTCGAAGCGCACCCGCAGCTCCTCGGCCAGCCCCGTCTGCTGCCGCGCCAGGGCCTCGTGCCCCAGGGCGGAGGCGATCGTCGCCATCGCCCGGCGTGCCGCGAAGACGTAGGCCTGGACCTCGCAGAGCGCGATGGGCCCCTGCGCCAGCCTGCCGTCGGCGTGGAAGATGCTGTCGAACGAGTCCTTCCAGCCCTGGTTGGACAGGCCCGCCGACGAGCGCCGGGAGTACTCGACGAAGCCGTCGCCGTCCTGGTCTCCGTGCCGCTCGATCCAGGTCAGCGCCGCCTCGAGGTGCGGCCAGAGCTCCCGGACGAGGATGAGGTCGCCGGTCGCGTGGAGGTACTCCCCGGCGAGGATCAGGAAGAGCGGCGTGGTGTCCACCGCGCCGTAGTAGCGGCCGAAGGGGACCTCCCGGAGCGCGGCCATCTCCCCGTGCCGCATCTCGTGGACGATCTTCCCCGGCTCGGCATCCTCCTCGGCCGAGGTGTGGGAGGCCTGGGTGGCGGCGAGGAACCGCAGGACACCGGCCGCGACCTGGGGCTGCACCCAGAGCATCTGCAGCGCGGTGATGATCCCGTCGCGGCCGAACGGCGTGCTGTACCAGGGGACGCCGGCGTACGGGTACAGGCCCTGCCCCGTCCGCGTGAGGAGCATCCGGAGATCCGACTGCGAGCGGTGCAGCCATCCGTCGAACAGGCCGCTGGAGGAGCTGACCTGCGCCTCGTGCGTCCGGAGCGTCTCCTGCTCGGCATCACGCCGGCTGGCGGCGTCGCCGTACGGGGGCGCCCGCTCCTCCTCCGCGCCCTCGGTGCAGCAGACCTCGAACGACAGCTCGCGCTCCTCGCCGGCGCCGAGCGAGAGCGTGAAGCGGACGTCCTTCGGGGTGATCTCGGCCGGCGCCGGCCGGCACCGGAGCCGCGTCCGGCGAACCACGCCGTCGAGCCCGTGGTACGCGATGCCGATGCCGTCGGCGTGCTGTTCCGGCGGCTCCAGCCTCCCCCGCCGGCGCCTCGGCGTTCCCCGCACCTCGAAGACGTCTGCGAAGTCGGCCTCGAGGCGGACGCGAAGCTCCAGCGTCACCTCGTTCACCGAGAAGTTGTGGACCCGCAGGCGCTGGTGGCAGACGCCGTCCTCGAGGATGCAGCCCCTGAAGAGGTGCACCGAGCCGTGGGGGATCGCGACTCGACCGTCCCGTGCGAGGTCTGGGTTGGTGAGGTCGACCGCGAGCAGCGCATTGTCCCGGACCACCGTCGAGCTCAGGGTCATCGGCCGCTGCCCGTCGATCCGGAGATCGAGCCGTGACACGTAGCGGGTCCCCCGGTGGTAGAGCCCCTGCTCGTTGCGGCTCTCGGAGGAGATGGCTCCGGCCCAGTCGAACACCCCGAAGGTGTCCTGGTGCATCAGCACCCGGGCCAGCTCGTCGTGGCCCTCCGTCACCCGGGTTTCAGGCATTCGACGCGGCTCCCGCGCTCCAGCCGGCCACCCTCCGGGATGGCCCGATGACCCGCTCGTACACGCGGACGTAGTCGCGTGCCATGCGGGTGGCGGAGAAGCGGCGCTCGAACTCTTCTCGGCAGTGCAGGCGATCGAGCTTGAGCACGCCTGGCAGCGCTGCCACTGCCTCATCCACCGAGTCTACGATCGCTCCGGTGATCCCCGGGCGGAGGAGCTCCTCGACGGCCCCGCCGCGGAAGGCGAGGACGGGGGTGCCACACGCCATCGCCTCGATCATCACCAGGCCGAACGGCTCCGGCCAGTCGATGGGGAAGACGAGTGCCGCCGCGTCGGACAGCAGCTCTCGCTTCTGCCGCTCGTCGATCTCGCCCAGGTAGTCGATCCCGGGGCCGGAGAGCAGGGGCTCGATGTCCCGCTCGAAGTACTTCCGATCGGCCGGGTCCACCTTCGCCCCGATCCTGAGCAGGAGCCCTGACCGGCGCGCGATCTCCACCGCCCGGTCCAGGCGCTTCTCGGGAGAGATGCGCCCCACGAAGGCGAGGTATCCGCCCGAGCCGTCTCCGGGCGGGAAGACCGCGGGGGGAAGTCCGTGGTGCACCGTCGTGACCCAGTGGGCATCGGGCAGCGGGGCCCGCTGCGCGTCGGAGATGGAGATGACGGCCGCCTTGGAGAAAACCCGGTGCAGCCGGACCAGGCCCGGGAGGTCCAGGCGTCCGTGCAGTGTGGCGACCATCGGAAGGTCGGACAGGCCGATCAGCGGATAGTGGAGGTAGTCGGTGTGGAAGTGGGCGACGTCGAACTCGTCCGCGCGGCGCATGACCTGCTCCAGCTGGATCAGCGCGTGGACCATCCAGTTCGGGTCTCCCCGCAGCGGCCGTTCGACCACGGGCGCGAGCTCGGCCGCCGTTCGCGAATCCGCCGTCGCGAACAGCGTGACCTGGTGCCCCTGCCGGACCAGCTCCTCGGTCAGGTAGGAGACGACGCGTTCGGTTCCGCCGTACCGCTTCGGCGGGACGCTCTCGAACAGCGGGGCCACCTGCGCGATCCGCACGTTTGCTTCCTCCTCTCGAAATTCCGGGAATGGAGAGAAGGTATTTACGGCGGTCGCACCGGCGCCTTGTCCTGGAGGACAGTCGCGCGGGAGCGCCCGCCCGGAGAGCCTCGGCGAGGTGCGGGCTCGGCGAAGCGCACCGGCTCGTGCCCGCAGAAGATGCAGCGCTGTGTCGCCGGATGGTGGAGCTTGGGACAGGCCGCGGACGTTCTCCGGCGGGTGGCGAGGAACGCGCCGAGGCTCATCCCCAGTAGCGGGCCGAGGACGTAGATCCAGAACCCGCTCCACTCTCCCGCTCCCCAGGCCGAGCCGAGCGAGCGGGCCGGGTTCATGCTCATTCCCGAGATCGGCGCCTCGACGCCGATGTAGGTCGCGACCAGCGCCCCGACCACGAGGCCGGTGTAGCGGGCGTGGCGCGATCCGGTGAGCGTCACCACCACCGCCATGAGGAGGCCGGAGATGGCCACCTCCGCGAGCAGCGCGGCGCCGAGGCCCCACCGCCCCGGACGGGTCACCACGTAGTTCACCGCCGGATGCCCGAGCCAGCGACCGAGTAGCACCGAGGCAACCGCCACCCCGAGCACCGCGCCGAGGACCTGGGCGCCGACGTAGCCCGCCGCGTCCCCGGCGTGGATCCGCCCCAGCCGCCAGAAGGTCAGCGTGGTGGCCGGATTGATGTGGGCCCCCGAGCGGCCACCCCAGGGCGAGTAGATGATGGCGATCGCCGTCGAACCCATCGCCACGCCCATCAGCGCGCGACGGACCGTGGGGTCGGCGATGGCCCGGTGCACTGGCGAGTCCGGGTGCTCCAGGAGGACGCCGAAGCTGCAGGCCGAGAGCATGAAGGCGCCGAGCAGCGCGCCCTCGATCGCATACTCCGGAAGGTGCTCGAGCAGGCGGCGCATCAACTGATGCCGATCCGAGCCACCACCCTCAGCACCTCGGCGACGCTCCAGGCCTGGGCCGGCGCACCGACCGGACGGAACGGCGGCTCGGGCTCGAAGCACTCGGGAAGCTGGCCCAGACACCCCGTCTCCATCCGCGCGACGAGCGAGGCGACGGCGGCCCGGGCGCGGGTGCGCGTCTCGATCGCATCGCCGCGGACTGCGAACAGCGCGTCGACGTACGGGCCCACCAGCCACGGCCAGACCAGCCCCTGGTGATAGGCCGCGTCGCGCTCGGCAGGGCCGCCGCGATAGCTGGGATGGTAGCCGGGATCACCGCGCGCGAGCGTACGGAGCCCCACCGGCGTCACCAGCGCAGCCTCGACCGCCTCGAGCACCATCGCCCGGCGGCGGGCGTCCAGGAGGGGGAAGGGCAGACCCACCGCCAGCAGCTGGTTGGGGCGCAGGCGTGAATCGGGCCCCTCGGGAAGGACGACGTCGAAGCAGCAGCGGCGGGCGTCGTTCCAGAACGCGCGATCGAACGCGCCGGCGACGCGGTCGGCCTCACGGCCGAGGGAGCGCGCACGGGGCCCGTCTCCGAGCTGGCGCGCCCAGCGTTCCGACAGCCGCAGGGCGTTGTACCAGAGCGCGTTCACCTCCACGGGTTTGCCGTGACGCGGAGTGACCGGCACGCCGTCGACGCGCGCGTCCATCCAGGTGAGGTTGCTCCCCGGTCCGCCGGCGACGAGCAGCCCGTCGCTTGGATCGACGTGGATGCCATGGCGCGTCCCGCGCAGGTGCGCATCCACGATGGCACGGGCCGCCGGGTAGAACACGTCGCGGACGAAGGCCGGCGAGCCACCGGCCTGCTCCCAGGCGTTCACCGCCTGGAACATGAAGAGCGTGGCGTCGGCGGTGTTGTACTCGGTGGGCCCGGCGGCGTCGGGGAACCGGTTGGGGACCAGGCCTCCGTCGAGATGGGCGAGGAAGCCCTCGAGGACCTCGCGCGCGAGATCCAGCCGCCCGCGGGCGATGAGCAGGCCGGGGAGGGAGATCATCGTGTCCCGGCCCCAGTCGGTGAACCAGGGATAGCCGGCGATGACGGTGGCGGAGCGGTCCGCGCGTCGGACCAGGTAGGCGTCGGCGGCGCGCTCCAGCCGGGCGCGGCCCTCGGAGAGATCGTCTCTTCGTCTCGGGACGACCTGCGCTCGCGGGGTCAGTGCGTCGGGGCCGAAGAGGCCACCGAGGGCGTCGAGATCCAGCGACGCATCGGCCTGGACGCTCGCCGCCACGACCTCGGGCCGACCGGGAGCGACCTCCAGCTCGAAGCTTCCCGGACGCAGGAGGTCCTCGCGGAAGTCGAGCCCCCGGTCGAGCTCCTCGAGGTACTCGACGTTCTCGTGCCACGCCGGCGCCCCGGCGAAGGCGGAGCCGCGGTACGCGAGACGCAGCGAGGGAAGCCCTCCGTAGGGCTGGAAGCGCACCGTGCGACCCGCGCCGTCCGACCGCTCCTCGAAGCCAGTCCAGGCGTCTGGGTTGCGGTGGGCGAGCGCGTGGTAGTCGCGGAAGGCGAGCAGGGGCTCGATGCGAAGACGGACCGGGGCCGAGCTCGCGTAACGCACGACCACCGTCTGCTCTCCGGGGACGAGCAGCACCCGGCGCTCCACCTCCACACCGCCCACCGACCAGGTCCACACCGGGCCGTCGGCGAGCGCGAAGCGGACCAGGCGCGTCCATCCGTCCGGGTAGAGCGTGCTGGGGTACTGGTTGACCGAGAGCTGCACCTCGCCGCCTTCGCCGAGCACGGTCTCCTCGAGGCGGCCCAGGGTCACGATGCGCTCCACCGGCGGGTGGAGGCTCGCCACCAGGAGGCCGTGGTACCGGCGGGTGTTCGATCCGGCCACCGTCCCCATGGCGAAGCCGCCGGTGCCGTTGGTGAGCAGCCACTCCAGTCGCGACGCGCGCGGATAGAGCGTACAGATCTCCCGCGGCAGCTCGATGGGCGAGGGCGAACTGAGGGGCACCGGGTCTCCGGGGACGGTCGCGGGCGCGGCGCTGGTCGCCCGCGTGCTCACGAGGGACGGACCTCGAGGAAGGCCTTGATGACCCCCTTCTTGCCGTTCAGCGCCTCGAAGAGCATGGGCCAGTTCTCGAGCCCGCGCACGGGGTGGGTGAGCAGCTGCTCCAGCCACCCTGGATGGTGGGCCTCGGCCTGGACCAGATCCCGGACCCCCTGCTCGAAGTCCCCGCGGCCGGCATTCACCGTGCCGAGGAGCAGCTTGTTCCCGAGGACGAAGGACTGGTTGATGGCGTCCGAGGGAACCTCGACCGTTCGCTCCCCACCGGTGATGCTCGACAGGACCAGCACGCCGTTCTTGGCCAGCGCCCGCATCCCGTCGAACACCAGCGGGCTGTACCCCGAGCACTCGAAGACCAGGTCGTAGCCGCCGTCCGCCTCGGCGGCCTGCACCACGTTCCGGTCCTGTCCGCAGACGTAGCGGGCGCCGGTGGCCTCGACGAGGCTCGCGTTGACGTTGGGCTTCGGGGAAAGGGCGAAGGTGTCCACCGCGAGGCCGCGCAGCCGGAGCACCAGCGTGGCCATGAGCCCGATGGTCCCGGCGCCGAGGACCGCCGCCCGCCGCGGCCGCCAGATCCGGAGCCGCCGCTGGGCCTCGTAGGCCTGGCCGATCCCCTTTTCCACCACCGTCATCGGCTCGAGGAGGACGCCGACCCTGGAGAGGCTCGGCGGGAGCTTCACGATCCAGTCGGCGCTGTCGACGTACTCCTCGGTGAGGAACCCGTGGAGCCGGCTGATGCCGCGCTCGAAGTACGCGTCGTCGGTGGTGAAGTCCTGCATGCCCACGGCGTCGTAAACGCTCGTCCCCGGCCGGCGGACCATTGCCACCGCCAGGTCGCCGGGCTGGAGCTCGGTGACCGCGGGGCCGACCTCGATCACGCGGCCGAGGCTCTCGTGGCCGAGGACCAGGAACGGAGCGCCGGTGGGCGCCTCGCCGTAGTCGGCGTCGTTGATCTCGCGGTCGGTGCCGTCCACTCCGACGCGGAGGACCTCCACCCGGACTCCGCGGCCACCCGGGACATCCGAGACGCGCGGGAGTGGAAGCTCGGCGAGGTGGGCGCTGCCCGCCTTGCCCGGGAACACTGCGACGGCCTTCATGACGCTCTCCTCGTGGTCTCGACCGCCGGGTTCTCCTCGACGGGCATCTCGTGGCTCTGCTGGAGCAGCTTGGCGACCAGACCGGTCCATCCGGTCTGGTGCGAGGCACCGACGCCGGAGCCGTCGTCGCCGTGGAAGTACTCGTGGAAGGGAATGAGGTCGCGGAAGTGTGGATCGCCGTCGAGCCGCGGGTGCCCGCCAAAGACCGGCCGCCGCCCGTTGCCGTCACGGAGGAAGATGCGGGACAGCCGCCGCGAGATGTCCGCCGCCACCTCGGCCAGCGTGGCCTGCTTCCCGGAGCGCGCGGGGTACTCCACGGTGAACTCGTCGCCGAGATAGTGGTGGTACTTCTGCAGCGACTCGACGAGCAGGTAGTTCACCGGAAACCAGATCGGTCCCCGCCAGTTGCTGTTCCCGCCGAAGACACCGGTGCTGCTCTCCGCGGGCTCGTAGCGAACGCCGTAGCTCATCCCGTTGAGGTCGACCGCGTAGGGACGCTCGAGGTGCTCGCGGCTCACGCTCCGGATGCCGTACGGGCCGAGGAACGCCTCCTCGTCGAGCATCCGCTGGAGGATCCGCTTGAGCCGGTCGGGGTTGACGATGCTGAACAGCCGCCGTCCGGCGACGCCCGGCGTCCGCATGCAGGCCACGCCGGCGGTGAGATCCGGCCGGTGGTCGATGAACCACTCCAGGCGGCGGGCGAAGGCGGGCACCTTCGACAGCTGCCCCGGGTCGAGCGTTTCCACCGCGTAGAGCGGGATGAGGCCGACCATGCTCCTCATCTTCAGCGGAATGCGCCGGCCGTCCGAAAGGTGGAGGACGTCGTGGTAAAAGCCGGCCTCTTCGTCCCAGAGACCGAGGGTGTTCATCGCGTGGGCAATGTTGACGAAGTGCTCCCAGAACTTGCTTGCAACGTCCTCGTAGGTCTCATCGGCGCAGGCGAGCTCCATCGAGATGCGGAGCATGTTGAGGCAGTACATCGCCATCCAGCTGGTCCCGTCGGACTGCTCGATGTGCCCGCCGGTGGGCAGCGGCGCGCTCCGGTCGAACACGCCGATGTTGTCCAGGCCCAGGAAGCCCCCCTCGAACACGTTGCGGCCCGAGCGGTCCTTCCGGTTCAGCCACCAGGTGAAGTTGGCCAGCAACATGT
>DASXGF010000285.1:0-2187 GCA_036489275.1 Myxococcaceae bacterium
GCCCGCCCGGGCGCGCCACGCGCCGCACCTCGCGGTAGTAGGCGTCGAGGTCGAACCAGTGCGCCGCCTGCGCCGCGACCGCGCAGTCCACGCTCCCATCGGGGAGCCCGCTGTGCTCGGCCGGTGCCACCACGTACTGGACCCGGGGATGTGGCGTCGCGGCCGCGATCTGCGCCGCGCTCGCATCGGTGGCCACCACCCGCTCGAAGACCTCTCCGAGCACCGCCGAGAGCTGCCCCGACCCGCAGCCGGCCTCCCATGCCAGGCTGCGCCCCGGGGACCGCTCGGCGAGCGCCTCGGCGACCGCGCGCGGATAGACCGGCCGGTGCACGGCATACCCGCGGGCGGCGCCCGAGAAGTGGTCCTTGAAGGTCACAGCTCCAGCTCCCAGGTCTCCGCGACGAGGCCCTTGCCGAACGCGTCGTTCGGGCCTTCGGAGACCTTCACGTACCCGGCCCGCGCGTAGATCGCACGCGCCGCATCGAGCACCGACTGCGTCCACAGCGTCACCCTCCGGTACCCCGCTGCACGGGCAAACGCGGTGCACGCCTCCACCAGCGCACGTCCGATGCCGAGCCCGCGGGCCTCCGGCTCGACGAGGAGCAGACGCAGCCGCGCCACGCCGTCACGCTCCGGATGCCGGACCAGCATCACCGAGCCGACGCGACGCCCGTCCAGCTCGGCGACCCAGCACGCCTCGCGGGTCGGCTCGTGCCCCTGCGCGAACTCGGCAACCACCCGCGCCACCACCGCCTCGAAGGCCGCGCCCCAGCCGTACTCCCCGGCGTAGACCTCCCCGTGGCGCTCGAGGATCCATCCCAGGTCGCCCACGCGATGGTTGCGGACAACGGCAGCGGGGGCTCGGTCCTCTCGCGGCTCGAGGAGCCGTCGCATCCCGCCGAGTGCACGCACCAGCGCGTCACGGTCACCCTCGGGGAAGCTGCCGAGCAGCGCCGAGACCTGCGCCTCCGCCTTCCGGTCCAGGCGCCCGAATGCGCGGCGACCGGCCGCCGTGAGGCCGAGGATCGAGGCCCGACGGTCGCGTGACGAGCGTTCCCTCCGCACCAGCCCGCGCCGCCGCAGCCCGGCGAGCATCCGGCTCAGGTGTCCCGGGTCGAGATCCAGCGTGCGCGCGAGCTCGGCCCCGGAGCTCCCCGCGTGGTGCGCCAGCTCGTAGAGGACCCGGACCTCCCCCAGCGCGAGCTCGCTGCCGAGGTGGCGCTGGTCCAGGAGGCGAAACCGCCGGGTGTATGCCCGGTTGAACCCACGCACCGCAGCCACGGCCTGCTCCCGAGCATCCATGGTTGCATGAAACAATGAAATGCTTGCCTCGCGCAAGCATGTGGATCAGTCGTGACGGAGCACTGCCGCCGGGTCCATCCTCAGAGCGCGCCTCGCCGGGAAGAGGCACGCGGCCAGGGCGACTCCGGCGATGACGAGGGCGACGGACCCGAGGATCCGGGGGTCGTCCGGCGAGACGCCGTAGAGCGCCCCGCGGACCGCCCGCCCCTGGGCCAGGGCGAGGGGAAGCCCCACCACGAGACCGATGACCGCCGGACGAAGGCCCCGCTAGAGCACGAGCCGCAGCAGCTGGGCGACCTGGGCCCCGAGCGCGGCCCGGATGCTCAGCTCGCGGAGCCGTCCCAGGAGCCACTGCGCCATCACTCCGTAGACCCCCACGGCGCTGAGGAGGAGCGCGATCGCGCCCAGCACCGCCAGCAAGCCGGCCCCGTAGCGTGGCGCGAGCAGCGCGTTGTCCTCGAGGACGGTCGCCAGTGGCGTGAGGTCGGAGATCGGCTGGTCCGGCGCCAGCGCGTGCAGCGTCTTCTGCACCTGAGCGACCCAGCGCTCGGGATCTCCGGCGGTCCGGACCACGAAGGCCACCTCTCGTGCGCCGTCCTGCGCCAGGGGCAGGTAGATCGCCATCCCTGCATCGGTCACGTTCACGTGCTTCACCGCGCCGGTCACTCCCACCACCGTCCGCCACCGCTTCCCCACTCGCAGCCGCTTGCCGACCGCGTCTCCCGACGGAAAGTGGCGGCGCGCGAAGGGCTCGGAGACCAGCGCGACGTCGACTGCCTTTCGCCCATCCGCGGCGTCGAAGGCCCTCCCCGAGCGGAGCGGGATCCGCATCGTCTCCAGATACCCGGGCGAGGCCGACTGCACGATGCTGGTCGGCTCGCGGCC
>DASXGF010000306.1:0-4540 GCA_036489275.1 Myxococcaceae bacterium
CTGGGCCGCGGCGGCGAGCTTCGCGTTCGCCTCGCCCAGCTGCTGGGTGAGCGCCGACACCTGGGACTGCAGGCCGTTGACCTGGTTCTTCAAGGCGTCACGCTCCGCGGACACGGTCTGCAGCTGCGCCTTCGTCTGATCGAGCTCCGCCTTCGATTGATCGCAGCCGAGCATTCCCACGATGAGACATGCCGCTGCCGCGCCGAACGTTCTCCGAATCGCCTTCATGGGTTCGACCTCCCGGCGGACATCATGGGTACGCGAGTGCGCGGCGGCCGGGGGCACTCGATGAGGGAAGGGCCCACGTGCCAGGACGGAGGCCGTCCGTCCCGTCGCCTGAGGTGTCATTCGCGCGATCGGCGACTCCGTTGCGGCGAGGCGTCACCCGTCCGCGGGGTCGCACGGTCTCCAGGACACGTGTGGTGTCCCGTGGCGTATGAAATCCAGGCAGGGGAATGTCGGCTGGGCGCGACCGGCGAGAGACGCCGGGTGACCGCTGGAGCGACGTGGCTCACTCGGCGGGGACTCCGTAGAACGTCGTCTGCTGGTAGTCGCCGGTCGAGTACACGACGCCGTCGAGGAGCGGCCCCGCGATTCCCGAGAACCGCTTCCCCGGAAGGTCCGTCAGCGGGGACCACGAATCGGTGAGCGGGTCGTAGGCGGTGACGTCGGCGACGCTCACTCCGTTCGTGATCTCCCCGGCGATGACGAGAATCCGGCCGCCGAAGGGAAAGGTCGCGGCGGTGATGTGGCTCCGCGCACGCGGCATGTTCGCTCCCCGCGTCCAGGAGTCGCTCGCCGGATCGTAGATCTCGACGTCGGGGACGGTGACCAGCTGCTCGTCGTGTCCGTGCTGGCCTCCGATGACGTAGATCTTCCCGCCGAGCACCGCCGAGCCCAGGTGGTTCCGCGGCGTGGGCAACGGAGCAGCGGAGGTCCACGCCGTCGCCCCGCCGGCCAGGTCGAGCACCCAGTGCTGGTCCGTGTCGCTCGCCTGCCCGAAGCTGAGGCCTCCGATGAAGTGCAGCTTCCCGTCGAGGAAGGCGAGGGTTCCGGCTCCCCGGAGATCCGGCAGGTCGGGCAAGGCCTCGTACGCATCCGCCGCCACCCGGTACCGCCAGACGTGGGTCGTCCCGAAGACCTGGAAGGTGCGCGAGGAGTCCTCGGGGAAGCCGCCCGCCCAGTAGATGTCCGTTCCGTCGGTGGTGGTGCCCGCGTGGGTCACGCCCTCCGGCATGTCGGCGAGCCGGGTCCAGGCTCCGGTCGCAGGGTCATGGACGAACGCGTACCGCCACGGCGTGCAGCACGGCTTCCCCCAGTCGAAGCCGCCGAACGTGTACAGCTTCCCGCCGACCACTGCGCCGTGCCCCTCGCTTGTGCCGAGGGGGCGTTGCTGCAGCTCGCTCCAGCGCAGGGTGGTGAACCCGGTGCCGCCGTCCGGTGAGCCGCCATCGGGCAGCCCCGCGTCGGGGACGCCTCCGTCGGATCCACTGCCGCCGTCGTTCGAGACGCTGCCGTCCGGACCCCCGCCGGTCCCACCGTCGACCTTCCCTCCCCCGGAGGTCCCGCAGCTCAGCGCCGCGACCACCACCGCGATGCCCCACCACGGTCCCCCCACCGCTCGCCCTCCCGCCTGGCTCCCGGTCGACCCGGGTAGACGCAAAGGGAGTGACGAAGCGACGCGATGGCATCCCGCCAGGGGCGCGGAACGCTCGCCGCTGGACAGTCGGGTTCAGCCTCCGGGCACGCCGAGCCACGTCGCGGTCGAGTAGTTCCCGGTCGTGAAGACGAACCCCCCGAGCATCGGTCGCGCGATCCCGGAGAACGTGGCGACGGGGAACGGCGTGAGCTCGACCCAGATGTCGGTCGCGGGGTCGTAGGCCGCGTTCTCCGCCGTGTACCGACCGTTCGCGATCTCTCCGGCGAGCGCGAAGATGCGCCCCTGAAAGACGAACGTCGCCGCGGCGATGTGCCCCTTCGCCAGCGGCATGTCGGCCAGTGGCGTCCAGGTGTCGGTCGCCGGGTCGTAGACGTCCGTCTGAGGGCTCTCGATGAGCCCCTCGTCGTGTCCGTGCTGTCCGCCGATGGCATAGATCTTCCCGTCGAAGACGGCCGAACCGAGGTGATTGCGGGCACGTCCCGGGAGCATCGGCGCCGCGACGATCCAGGCCGTCGCGCCTCCGCCGAGATCGAGCACCCAGTGCTCGGGAGTATCCTGACCCTGACCGAAGCTCTCTCCGCCAAAGAAGTGGAGCTTGCCGTCCAGGTACACGAGCGCCCCGGCCCCGCGATCATCCGGCAGGTCTGGCATCGCCTCGTAGGCATTCGTCGCCACCCGGTACCGCCAGACGTGCTTCGTTCCGAAGATCTGGAACGTGCGGGAAGCGTCTTCGACGAATCCGCCGGCCCAGTAGATGTCCGTCCCATCGGTGGTGGTCCCGGCGTGGCTCACCCCCTCCACCATGTCCGCCAGCCGGGTCCAGGTTCCTCCGTCTCCCGAGGTGGGGTCGAAGACGAGGGCATACCGCCAGGGCGTGCAACAGGGCTTGCTCCAGTCGAAGCCGCCGAAGGTGTAGAGCTTGCCTGCCGCGACGTCGCCCGCGGCCTCGCTGGTCCCGAGGGGACGGTCGGCGAGTCGACTCCAGGAGATGGTCTTGAGCGCGCTGCCTCCGTCGGGCTGACCGCCGTCGGACGCGGGCATGCCCGCGTCCGTTCCCCCGTCCGGTGCGGTCGTCGGCCCGGCGTCCGCCGCTCCCGGACCGCCATCGCTGACGATGCCTCCTCCGTCACCACCGCCGCCGGTGCCGGCATCGGATCCGGGTTCCACCCTGCCCCCGCCGGAGGTGCCGCAGCTCAGCGCTGCCACCACGACGGCGATGCTCCACCACGCGTGCCGCAACTCGGTTTCTCCGACGGTCCCTGGGGCCGGCGCAAAGGAGGCCATGACCAGCGGCGGCGGCATCCCGTCGTGGCGCGCGACGGACCGGCGCTCGACAGTTCCCCCCGACCGGAGCGCCGCAGACTCCCGCTCGCGAGGGTGCCTAGCGTCGAGAACGATGCGGAGCGCGTTGCTGGCCGCCGTGGTGCTGGGGCTCGCGCCGGTCCGTGCAGGGTCGACCGGCGACGACGTCGGGCACGCGGCGCCCGCCGGGGAGTCCGACGCGCCTCGATCGGTCTACCGCCTCGACCTGGCCTGGGACATCCCGGTGAGCGTGTTGGCCGCCGCGGGGTTCATCGTCCCCAACACGCTGACCGACACGCTCATCCATCCGCACTGCCCTTGCCCGACGAGCGAGGTGCCGTGGTTCGACCGCTGGGCGCTGGGCTACGCGAGCGACACCGCGGACACCCTCAGCACCGTCACCGCCGGGCTGGCATACGTCCTCCCGCTGGCGGTGGACTTCGCCGACGTCGGGGCCAGCACCCCCTTCCTCGAGGACAGCTTCATCCTCGGCCAGGCGTTGCTCGTGAACGCCGCGCTGGTGACCGCCGCCAAGTACACCGTGCAGCGCCCGATTCCACGGGTGTATTCCGGGGCGCCGGCGGTGGTGAGCTCGCCGCAGGACTACCGGAGCTTCTACTCCGGCCACACGTCGTCGGCGTTCGCCGCCCTCACCGCGATGAGCATGACCTGGACCTTGCGCCACGGCGACACCTGGTGGCCGTGGGTGGTCACCGCGGTGGTCGGCACGTCGGTCGGGCTGGAGCGCGTCTTCGCTGGCAGGCACTTCCCGTCGGACGTGGTCGTCGGGGCGGCCGCGGGAACGCTCGTCGGGCTGGCGGTCCCCTGGCTCCACTCGCGCGCGCGGCTCGGCCCGGGCGCGGTGGAGCTCGAGCCCGCACCCGGCGGCGTCCTGCTGGCCTGGGCCGGCCGGTGGTGACCGCGTCCTCCCGTCACGGGGACGCCGCGGGCGGCGGAGCGGGCGCGGGCGACGACGCGACCTTCGGCGGGCGGGGACGCCACAGCCCTCCTGTCCCGATCGACTGCCAGCCTTCGCGGACCCACCGGAGCAGCGCCGTCGCCAGCCACAGCGCCCAGGCGAGCATCGCCAGCCGGTAGACGAGGAGCGGGACGGACATCACCAGCGGACGGGGCAACGCTCCCGAGATCCGGTCCGCGGTCCAGCGGAGCGAGGTGAGCACCGAGCCGTTCCCGGCGATCTGCATCTCCGGCTCGCCGAGCAGACCGCGCTGCACCGCCTCGAAGAGCGCAATCCCGGCGAATCCAGTCAACACCACCAGCGCCAGCTGCATCCCGTCGAAGGCCCACCACGGACGAACCCGCGCGCCGGCCGCGCCGCGCCAGCCCAGCCCGAGGAGCCAGACCACGACCACCGCCGCTGCGGGGACGGGGACCTGGGTCAGCCCCACTCCGAGCAGCATCCAGGCGCCGAAGCGCAGCGGGCTGTTCGGCACGCGCGAGAGGGCGAGCGCCACCAGCGCGGTCACCAGCAGCACGCTCCAGAAGAGCACCGCCGGTCCAAACGTCGGCCCGGCGAGCCAGAGGACCCAGCGCTGGGCGGGGAGCGCGACCACCACG
>DASXGF010000308.1:0-6025 GCA_036489275.1 Myxococcaceae bacterium
ACCGGGCGATGTACCTGGTGAAGGCGCGCGGCCGGGACGGCCTCGCGATCGCGTCGACCTGAGCCTTACCCCTCGCCGGCGGTCGGAGCGATCAGCTCCTCGTTCTTGACGATGGTCGCCGACTTCTTGAGCGCGCCCACATAGCTCTCTTGCAGCTCGGCCTGGCGCTGGCGGATCGCCTCCGTGCGGAGCTCGGTCTTCTTCGCCTGGAAGGTGGCGTCGTCGGCCTTCTCCCGGGCGGTGACCTCGGCGACCACGAAGGCGTCGCCTGCTCTGAAGACGCCCGGCAGCGGACCGGGACCGGTGGCCGCGAATGCCGCGGCGTGGAGGTCGGACGAGGCGCCCACCCGCGGAATCGCGGTGCTGCTCTTGGGGAAGCTGCCCGTGTCGATGGCCCGCGGCTGGTCGCCGGCCTCGACGGTGGGGGCGTCCTTGTCCTTCTTGTCCGGGAACTGGGTGGCGAGCGAGGTCCCCTTCTGGAGCGCCGCCGCCGCCTTCTTCGCGTCGGCCTCGGCGAGGGCGGAGGCCCGCTCCTTTCGGAGCAGCACCCCGGCGATCTCGCTGGAGACCGAGGCCAGCGGCTTCTCCTCGGCCGGCTTCTTCTCCTCCACCTGGATGATGTGCCAGCCGAAGGGGGTGATGACCGGCTCGGAGATCTCGCCGATCTTGAGGTTGAAGGCCGCCTGGCCGAAGGAGGGGACGAAGTTGCTCCGCTCGTTCCAGCCGAGCTCGCCGCCCTGGGCCTTGCTCCCGGTGTCGTCCGAGGACTCCTTCGCCACCTGGGCGAAGTCCTTGCCCCCCTGGACCTGCTTGCGGAGCTCGAGGGCCCGGTCGTGCGCCTTGACCTTCTCGTCCTCGCTCGGGTTCCGGTTCATCCGGACCAGGATGTGCCGGAGCCGGACCTGCTCCCCCTTGGAGTAGGTCCGCTTGTTGGCCTCGTAGTAGGCGGCGATCTGGGGGCCGTGAGCCTTCTCCCAGGCCGCGACCTCGGCCGGGGTGGGCTGCTTGATCTTCGCGGCGTAGGCCGCGGGGTCGAACTTGACCACCGAGAGGCTGACGGTGTCCCCCTCCCGCTGGAACCGGGCCCGGAGCTCGTCCTCGGAGACCTCGGCGGTGTCGGACACGAGCGCCAGGAGCCGGCCGGCGGCGAGGCGTCGGCGGAGGCCGGCCTCGTAGTCGGGGGCAGTCTTCCGGAGGTAGGTCTGGAGCACCTGGGTGTAGGTCTCGGGGTCGAACTGCCCGTCCTTCTGGAAGCTCGGGTCCTTGCGGATGAACTCGAGCAGCTCGGCGTCCGACACCGTGATGCCGTGGGCTTCCGCGGCCTGCTCGAGGAGCTCGGTGGTGATGAGCTCGTCCAGGACTCGCCCGGGGATGCCGAACTGGCGGGCCAGGGCCTCGGGGAGGTCACCACCCCCCCGCTGCCGGAGGGCGTCGAGGCGGAGGGCATAGGCCCGGCGGAACTCGGTCAGGGAGATCTCCTGCCCGTTGACCCGGGCCGCCGCGTCCTTCACCGTGGGAGTGAGGGGTGCATTGCACCCGCGGCTCCCCGGTCCGAACTGCAGGATGAAGACCAGGGCGATGGCGAAGATGAAGAGGTAGGAGAAGAAGCGTCGGGCGTCGAATCCGGAGCTCATCGTGGGTGTCGGGAAGGCGCGTTCCCGTGGCAGCAAGAGGCCAGCCGGCCTCGGGAAGCATCCTTGACCCTCTAGGGGAGCGACTGTGAAAATACAAGTGCTTCCGAAGCAATGAGAAGGGCCCCCCAAGCTCGTGCTGTCCGTCCTTCGCCGTCACCGTGATCCACTGCTGGTCTGTCTCATCCTCGCGCACGCGCTGGGGATGTTTCTCGGCTCGAGCCGCCGGGTGAGGGATCCCAATCTCGTCGATCGCATCGCGCTCGCGGTGACCGCTCCGGTGCAGCGGGGCGCGGTGGCCACCGTCGACGGCATGGTGAACGCGTGGCAGCAGTACGTGTCGCTGCGCAGCGTCCGCCGCGACAACGCCGGACTTCTCCAGGAGAACACCAAGCTCCGCGCCGACGTGGTGGGACTCGCCGAGGCGCGCGCGGAGAACGAGCGGCTGCGTCGGCTGGTCCACTACGACGAGGTCAATCCCGGGCCGAAGGTCATCGCTCGCGTGCTGGGCATCAATCCCGATCCCAATCGACTCACGCTGCGGATCGATCGCGGCGAGGGCGATGGAGTTCGCCGCGGGCAGGCGGTGGTGACCGCGGACGGCGTCGTGGGGCAGGTGCTGCGGGCGACCGCCAGCGCCGCCGACGTGCTGGTGGTCTTCGATCCCAACTCCCGGCTCGGCGGCCGCGTCCAGCGGACGCGCTCGCGGGTGGGGATCGCCGGGGCGGGCGACGAGCAGGCGCTGAAGCTGGAGTACCTGCTCCGCACCGAGGATCTCGAGGAGGGAGATCTCGTGGTGACCTCCGGCACCGACGGCGTCTATCCGCCCGGGCTGGTGGTGGGCCGAGTGACCGGCGTCCAGCGGCAGACCAGCGGGATGTTCCTCAACGCCGGCATCCTCCCCGCGGTGAACTTCGGCAAGGTGGAGGAGGTCCTGGTCCTCGCTCCTCAGCCCGCCGCCTCCTTCCCCACCCGCATGGAGGGCCAGGGCGGCCGATGAAGCTCGCGCTCACGCTCGTGCTGACGCTGATGTTCCTCGCCCTCGAGTCGGTGGCGGTGAAGTACGTCGGCCTCGGCGTCGCCCGCATCGACGTGACGGTGGCCATCGTCGCCTTCCTCTCGCTGCGCGCGGGGCTGCTCGAGGGCGCCGCGGCCTCGTACGCCGTGGGCTACCTCCTGGACCTCATGACGGGCCGGCCCACGGGGCTCTACACGCTCCTGGCGGTGGTCACCTTCCTGCTCGGGCGCATCGCCGCCGGCATCGTGGATGTGCGCTCCGCGAAGTCCTTCGCCCTCTTCGCCATGGCCGCCGACGCCACCCACGGGCTCCTCGCCTGGGGCATCGGCTCGGTGAGCGACAAGCAGATGGCGGTCTCCGGCCTGTCCGGGCTGCCCCTCGAGGTGTTCCTCACCGGGCTGGCGGCGCTCGTCCTCTATCCGCTGCTCAAGCGCTTCGGGCTCGGGGCCGAGAAGCGGGATCCGGGGCTCCTCACCCTATGACGCTCGGGCAGACCAGCGCCGGGAAGGACCTCAAGACGCGCTACCTGTGGCTGGGCCTGGTCATGGTCGCAGGCCTCCTGCTCCTGGCCGGGCGGCTCTACCGGCTGCAGATCGCCCGCGGCGAGGAGTACTCGGCCAAGTCGGTCGCCAACTTCGTGAAGGAGATCCGCGTCAAGGCGGACCGCGGAATCATCAAGGACCGGCGCGGGGAGATCCTCGTCGACAGCCGCCCCTCCTTCGACGTCTTCATCACCCCGGCCTTCTGCGAGCGCTGCAACGAGGAGGTGCTTCCGCGCCTCTCCGGATGGCTGGCCTGGGACGCGGACCAGCGGACCCACGTGGAGCAGCTGCTCAAGGCGGCGAAGCGCGCTGCGCCGTTCCAGCCGGTGCCGGTGCAGCTGGACCTCAACCGCGACGAGCTGGATACGCTCAACGCCCACAAGCTCGAGCTCCCCGGCGTGGACTGGCCGGCGGTTCCGCACCGGAACTACCGCACCGGCACCGTGCTGCCCCACGTCGTGGGGTACATGAACGAGATCACCCAGGACGAGCTCGAGCGGCTCAACGCCCAGGGCGAGGGCTACGCGCTGGGAGACTTCATCGGCCGCCGCGGGGTGGAGCGCTTCTTCGAGCGCCGCCTCCGGGGCAAGGACGGGAGTCGCAAGGAGGTGGTCAACGCCCGGGGCGAGACCATCCAGGAGCTCAGCGACCTCATCACCGGCGAGGCCACCGTCGCCAGCACGCCCGGCGACAACGTCGTCCTGAGCATCGACATGCGGCTCCAGGCCGCGGCGGAGAAGGCCTTCACCGGCACCGCCGGCGCGGTGGTGGCGATGGACGTGCGCTCGGGGTTCATCCTCGCGATGGTGTCGCGCCCGGGCTTCGACCCCAACGTGCTCACCGGTCGAGTGACGCCGACGCAGCTGGCCACGCTCAACAAGGACCCGCTGCAGCCGATGATCTTCCGTCCCGCGCAGCAGCACTACAGCCCCGGGTCGACCTTCAAGACGCTGAGCATGTTCGCGGCGCTGGAGAGCAAGAGCTTCACCCCGCACAGCACGGTGAGCTGCGGTGGTGGATACCGCCTCGGCGCCCGGATGTGGCGCTGCCATAAGGACGCGGGCCACGGCCTCGTCGACGCGCGGCGGGCGCTGCAGTGGTCCTGCGACACGTGGTTCTACAAGGTGGCGGACACGCTCGGCCTCGACCCCATCGCTGCCGTGGGCCGGAGCTTCGGGCTCGGCGCGCCTACCGGCGTGGCGGTCGTCGCCGAGGTGCCCGGCATCATGCCCGACAGCTCGTACCATGATCGGGTCACGCCGGGCGGGTACACCAAGGGGATGGCGCTCAACAGCGTCATCGGACAGGGCGACGTGAACGTGACGCCCCTGCAGCTGACGATGGCCTACGCCGCGGTGGCCAACGGGGGGCATCTCTACAAGCCGCAGCTGGTCCGCCGGCTTGAGACGCCGGACGGGCGGACGCTCCAGGAGTTTCAGCCTCAGGTCATTCGCGAGCTGGATCTCGATCCGGAAGCGCGGGCACTGGTGGTGGACGCGCTGACGTCGGTGGTGAACGAGGCCGGGGGCACCGCCTACCGTTCACGGCTCGCGGACGTGCGCATCGCCGGGAAGACCGGGACCGCGCAGGTGGTCGCCATCGGAAAGACGCGCCTCAAGAAGGAGGCGATGACCTACTGGCAGCGTGACCACGCCTGGTTCGCCGCGTTTGCTCCCGCAGAGGACCCGGAGATCGCGGTGGTGGTGATCAACGAGCACGCCGGGCACGGCGGAAACGAGGCCGCCCCCACGGCGAGCGCGCTGATGAAGAAGTACTTCGAGCTGAAGCGCGAGGACACGACCGCCACCATCGCCGCCTCGTCCGCGCTTCCGGTGATGCCGGTGCGCCCGGCCCCGCCCCCGGCGGTCCGGCCGCCTCCGGTCCAGGAAGAGCTGCCACCGGTCCCGGCGGAGGCGCCCTCGGTGGCCCAGGTTCCCGTGGCACCCTCGGAGGGCGCGCGCTGATGCTGTTGCGGGTCGAGCGCCGGATGGTGCTCAAGATTCCGTGGGGCCTGGTGGCGGTGACCCTGGCCATCGCGCTGCTCGGCATCTGGAACATGGCCTCGGCGTCGCGGCCTCCGCACACGCCGCTCTGGGCGAGGCAGCTGCTGAACCTCGGGGTGGGGGTGGCGGCCGGGATCGGCGTCTGCCTCATGGACTACCGGTTCATCCAGCGGATGGCCTGGCCCATCTACGGGGCGAACGCCGCGGCGCTGATGGCGCTGAAGTTCATCGGCCACCGCGCCAAGGGCGAGGCGAGCTGGTTCGCGCTGGGGCCGCTGCGCGTCGAGCCGGCCGAGTTCATGAAGGTGGCGCTGATCATCGCGCTGGCCCGCTTCTTCCACGACGACTACCGCGAGGGCGAGCAGCCCTACGGACCGGTGCGCCTGTGGAAACCGTTGCTCCTGACGCTCTTCGCGGCCGGCCTCGTGCTCCCGGATCTCGGGAACACGATGATGATCCTCCTCACCGCGTGCACCATCCTGGTCTTCTCGCGGCTCCGGCTGTGGGTGCTCGGGGTGGGGGTCGTGGGGCTCCTCGCGGTCTCGGTGATCATCTGGAACGACTACGTCCGCGATCCGTCGGACGGGCACCGGACCGTCATCCGCCAGGTGCTGAAGCGCCACCAGTGCCAGCGCATCGCCGGGTGGCTCTCTCCCGACTCCGACCTCAAGGGCTCGGGGTACCACGCGGCCCAGTCGTAGATCGCCGTCGGCTCGGGAGGTCTGCTGGGGAAGGGCCGGCGGCAGGGGACGCAGACCGGGCTCTTCTTCCTCCCCGAGCAGCACACCGACTTCATCTTCTCGGTGTGGGCGGAGGAGCACGGCTTTCTGG
>DASXGF010000367.1:0-5201 GCA_036489275.1 Myxococcaceae bacterium
CGCGACCAGGGGATCGACGCGTGCGGCACGCCTCGCGGGCAGCCAGGAGGCGACGCCCGCAACTCCGGCCAGCACGACCACGCTCACTGCCTCTCCGAGTGACCCCGACAGGGATCGAACCTGTGACCTAGCGTTTAGGAAACGCTCGCTCTATCCAACTGAGCTACGGGGCCGAGACGCCGCTCGTACGTGGTCCGGATCTCCAGGTCAAGTCGGGCATCGGCACCGCGCACTGCCCCCGGCGGCGGGGCAGCGTGCGAGGCGCGAGGGGACGGCCCGTTCGAGATCAAAGAGTGACATGTAATGCCTGAAATGAGAGACACACTGCGTTCCGATCGGCCAGACTCAGGGGAAGAAGCTCTGTCAGTCGCTCAGCGCGCCGCTGCTCCATCGAGCGGCGTGTCCGCTGCCTGGAGCGTCATCCCGCGCGCCCGCAGACGCTCCACCAGAACCTGACCGAGCCCCGTGGCCGGCGTGAGGACACCTCCCCGCGTCGGCCCACCGGGGAGCTTCGCCCCGTCAACGGCGAGCGCGAGCGCCGCCTCGGTGAGGATCTTCACCGTCACCGTGTTTCCGGGATCCCCCTGGTCCTTCACCAGGCCGAACACGCGCTGTCCGTCCTCACCCCGGCCAACGAGGTCCAGCCGGAAGAAGCCGGTCCTTCGCGCCTCCTCCGAGGGGCCAGTCCCGGGCGGAGGAAGGCGGCGCTTGATCAGCGCTCGCAGCGGTGAGGCGAGCGCGATCGCCGCCCCGGCCAGACCGGCGGCGACCATCGTGGCCTGCGCCCGGCTCTTCGCGGCCATGAACTCGCGGTAGCCGAACCGAGGCCCGTAGGGCGCTCCCTCCTCGGCGAAGAGCCTCGCGCTCCGGCGCACCACGCGCGTGTTCACCGTCGCCATGAAGAACGGCGTGAGCCAGCGCTTCAGATCCTCGTTCCACTGCGCGCCCTTCGGATCCCGCTGGCGGAGGAACTCCTCGCGCGTCAGCCGTGGGCTCTTCGGACCATTCAGCAGGAAGGGGTGCCCGGAGCGGCGCATCTGACCACTCTCGAAGAGCTCCACCGCCGTCGCCAGCGTCCCCCCGTTGAACCCGCCGCGCATCCGGAAGGCCGACACCACCTCGCCGCAGGCCGTCCCCCGCTCTCGCAGGTGCTCCACCACCAGCAGCGTCCCGATGTCGCTGGGCACCGAGTCGAAGCCGCAGAAGGGGATGATCCGCGTTCCGTCCGCGGCCGCCTGCGCATGGTGCCGCTCGATGACGTCCGCCACCCACGGCGTCTCGCCGGTGATGTCGACGTAGTGCGTCCGGTGCTTCACGCATGCGTCCACCACTGCGTCCCCGTAGACCGAGAACGGGCCGGCCGTGCTCAGAACCACCCGCGACCTCGAGACCGCCGCCTCCACCGTGTCCGGCCGCGAGCTGTCCGCCTCGACGATCTCCGCCGGACGGTTCGGGCCCCCCGACGCGTCGCGCGCCGCCTCGAGCTTGGCTCGCTGCCGCCCGGCCAGCGCCCACCGGAGCCCGGCCGGAGCGTGCCGCGCGAACTCCGCCACCGTCAGGCGACCGGTGAATCCACTCGCCCCGTAGAGCAGGACGTCGATCGGACGGGGGTCCATTGGGGGGCCTTCATCGCACACCCGCACCGTTGCGGCGCGCCCTCCGGGTGTCGCGCACGACGCTACACGAATGACACACATCCACCGTACAAGTCGTTGATTTGACTTGTCCGAGATTCATGGCTTGATCGGTGCAACTCCAGAGGCACGTGGCCGTCACACAACGGTCACAGGAGGAAAGAGCCCGCCGTGGACCTGCCCGCAGCCATTTTCTCTCGCCTTTCCGAGCCCCGTACCGGAGGCCTCGCGCTCTCGTCGGCGCTGCTCGCCGTCCCGGCCCTCATCGCCGGCCACCCGCGCGCCGGCGCTCTGCTCCTGGCGGTCGCGGCCGTCACCGCGGTGGTCCTCCTCGAGCGGCGCGCGCATGCGGTGCCCCAGACTCGGGAGACCTCCCGGCTCTCGCTGGTCTCGTCTTCGCCGGTCCACGAGCGCCGCCCGGCGCACGTCGGCCCGCAGGCGCGCTGGGAAGTGGTGGAGCGCGACGGACAGCGCTCCCTCTCGATGCGCTGGAGCTGAGCCGCCGCGCCCGGGTCATCCGCGGGCGGCGGGTCCGTTCCGACGCCCCACGCTCACCTGAGCCGCTCGAGCGCGTCCACCTCGTCGCGGAGCCCCAGGTACTCCCACCTCACCAGCGACATCGGGACGTAGCCGTTGCTGAAGAGGAAGTCGTGCAGGTCGCGCAGGCGGAACTTCTCGCCCTGCCGCAGCCGGGCGTCGGCGACGAGCCGGTGAATCTGCAGCTTCCCGGTCTGATAGCTGATGGCCTGCCCCGGCGTGCTCGCGAACAGCGCCGCCTCGCCCCGCGCAGTGGCCCGGTCCATCGGAACGGTCGTCGCGAGGTAGTCCGCCGCCTGGTCCAGAGTGAACTGGCCCAGCGCGAGCTTCACGTCCACTTCCACCCGCAGCGCCCGCAGCCGCATCATGTTGTAGACGATGTCACGGCTCCGGGGACTGTCGTCGAAGAGCCCGGCCTGGAGCAGCATCTCCTCGTCGTAGAAGGCGAGGCCCTCCGGCGTTCCGGAGTCGTGGTAGTGCCGGCGGAGCGGCCTCGGGTTCGCCGCGGAGAGGGCAGCCTGGAGGTAGTGCGCGCCCTCGTGCGCGATCTGGAGCCGCGGATCCCTTGCCCCCACGGCCTGGAAGTACCCCATGCGGTCCGAGGGCGTCTCCACGTAGCTGCTCCCGTCCTGGTCGAGCCGCCCCTCGCCGGTGAGGTCGTCGGGTACGGCCACGTCCGCCAGAGGGGCCAGGTACGCGGGCATCGCCCGGAAGCGGTAGTGGCCGAGCCAGGGCGGGAGGGTCAGGAGCTGCTGCTCCACGTAGAAGCGCCGGACCTTCTCCTCGTCGGCGCGCTCGCGGTCGACCAGCGCTCCGACGTCCTTCGGCAGGGGCAGGGGAGGCGTCGCGCGGCTCCGGTTCGTGGAGAGCGCCTCGAAGGTCAGCGCGCGGTCGAGCTCCTGACGTCCGGAAGCGACGAGCTGCTCGGGGGTGAAGGGAACGAGCGCCACCTCCCGCAGGAACGTGAGGTAGGCATCGCGGCCGACCGCGGTCTCCTCGGGAAGTCCCTTGGCCTTCTGCTCGAGCCAGCCCCGGAAGGACTCCAGCGCCGTGACTGCCCGCTCCGCCGAGGGCTCGATCGCCGTCGCCGCGTCGCCGGCGAGCAACGGCCGCAGCGCCTCGGCCATGCGCGATAGCCGTGAACGGACGTCCTTGAGGTTCTCCAGCGCGACCCGGAGGAACGGCCCGCGCATCTGGTCCAGGTTCGTCTTCGCCTGCTCCACGAGGCCCGGCACGGCGTCGAGCCGGCGTACGAGATCGCGGCTCCGCTGCACGTCGAACGGCGGCGGGATGACCAGCAGCTCGTGGGGGCTGGTCAGCGCCTGGGCGACGTAGAAGTCAGGGTTCCTCCGCCAGCCGGGGTTCAGCTCGAGTTCCCAGCGGACGCGCGCGAGCGCCGAGCCGAGCAACCGCCGATCGACCTCGGCCGGAACCTCGGAACGGACCGGCAGGGCCCGGAAGCGCTTCTCGAGATCGGCCAGCGCGGCCCTGCGCCGAGCGATGCTCTCCGCCGACCAGTCCGGAGCCCATCCCGCGGGCCGCGCCACGCGGGGGATGTCGTCCCCGCTGGCGGGCTGGGTCTCGGCACGCCACCGCCAGAAGTCCTGTCCCAGCTTGTCCTGCGCATCGGGGGTTCCTGCCGCCAGCACCGCCGCAACCAGCACCGCTCCGTGGCTCATGGCCGGAGCAGCGTCGCATGGCCCCGCCTACGTCCGTCGACCTTTTGGGCGCCCCGCGGCGTGCACCCAGGGGCCGAAAGGCGTATGCACGCCAGAGGACGGACAGGAGGATTCCGCCATGGCCAGCATCTCCAGCTACGTGGTCCGTGACGTGCTCGGACTGGAGGCGAGCGCCACCTGCCGCGAGGCAGCCGAGCTGATGTCGAAGCGACACATCGGCGCGGTCGCGGTGAGACAAGGCGGCAAGATCCTCGGGATCATCACCGAGCGCGACCTGGTCACCCGCATCCTCTCGCGCGGGCTGGACTGCCAGACGCCGATCCTCGAGGCGATGAGGCGCGACGTCCCGGTGGTCGGCCCCGAGCTGAACGAGGTCGAGTGCGCGAACCTCATGAAGGAGCACGAGACCCGGCATCTCCTCGTCGGCGATCAGGGCTCGGCAGCCGGCCTCATCTCCATGCGCGACGTGATGCAGATGATGCTCTCGGACAAGCAGTACCTGATCGAGCAGATGCAGGCGTACATCCAGGGGTATTGAGCCTCGACGGCGCGCCGATGTGATCTCGCGCGGGCGTCCCAAGGGGGTGACCCAGGGCCCAAGCAAGCGTTCGCCACCGAGCCTGGTTGCCGCGTCCGTCCGGTGACGCGTGCGCAACGCCCGAGGCAGTGCAGCGTTTCAGTGGCCGTTCAAGGCCCCGGAACCTGGGCGCCGAACGTCCTCGCCCGGACGGTCGTGTCGGACCCCCACGGGACCCTGTTGCGGCATATGCTTCGCATGGCAGATTGATGTCGGGCGCTGTGCGGTTGGCCCGGGTTGCGGGCGGGGCGTAACATCCGCCAGAACCCCGGAGAGGGCCCGAGCTGGGCTCGAAAGGACGGGGAGGACGAAGGTGGCTGCACAAGCGGCTCAGAGGCCGGAGGCCGGACGGATGTTCCATCCGACGGGATTCGTACTGAAGAGCTTCCAGGTGCTCGGCTCGGCTGGCGTGGCCGGGGTGCTTGGAGGCGTCGCTTCACACACAGTATGGGTCGGCATTTGCTTCGGCATCGCCGGCGTCCTGGCCGCGCTGACGTTCATGGACTGCCGCTGTGCCTGCGTGAAGCCTGGCTCGGACTGCGACGAGGACCAGCCCTAGCGCTCGGGCCGTGCAACCGGCCGTCAAGCGGGATACTGGAGGGCTCCAGTTCCCGCCCTTGCATTTCCTTCCCAGCTCAGGCGTCGGACTGGACGATCGGGGGACTCGTCCCGAGCTTCACCCTTCTCCGGAGATCGACAGACCACCGTGCGCGCCCTCGCCCTATCCCTGCTCCTTGCCGCCACCGCGCAAGCGGAGACCGCCACCGAGGCGCT
>DASXGF010000434.1:0-10662 GCA_036489275.1 Myxococcaceae bacterium
GCCCGCCCCGACGGGATTCTTCGGCCGCCACCCGCGGCTCGTCGGCGCGGCGTGGGGCGCCGGAGTGGTCATCTTCTTCGGCGCGCTGGGCCTGTGGCTCTCGCAGGAGCAGAAGCCTCGCGCGGAAGGCGACACCGCGACCGGCACCGTCGGCCGCGGGGAGAAGGCCACCGGACCCGCCGCCGAGGATGACCGCGACTTCGAGACTGCGCTGGCTCGGGTAAAGGCCAATCCGGGCGCCGACCTCATCCTCACGGGCGAGGTCATCCGCGAGCTCATCGGCCGCAACGACTTCCAGCAGGCCCAGGACCTGAACGAGCGGGCCCTCGGCGCCGACCCGTTCCGTACCGAGCTCCGGGTACACCGGGCCTTCCTCCGGATCGTCCAGGGCGACAAGCAGGCCGGGATGGCCGACCTGGGAAAGCTCGCCGACCTCTACCCGGACGGGAACTCCGCGCTCCTCTTCCGGGGGATGGTCCACATGCAGGACCAGCAGCCGAAGGAGGCCCTCTCCGACTTCGAGGGCTACCTGGCGATGACTCCGCCGCAGAACGTGCCACCACAGCTGCGAGCCGGGATCGCCCAGCTCCGGCAGCAGGTCGGCGGGACACCCTGACTCGCCCGATGGCCCACGACGGAGCGCTTTCCCGCCGCCCGCGGGGCGTCATCTTCGATCTCGACGGCACGCTGGCCGACTCGCTCGAGGACATCGCCTCGGCAATGAACCGGACGCTGGAAGCCCACGGCTTCCCGACGCATCCCGTCTCCGCCTATCGGACCTTCGTCGGCGAGGGCGTGCGGAAGCTGGCGGAGCGCGCGCTCCCGCCCGGCACGGACCCGGTCCGCGACGCGTTCATCGCCGCCTACCAGGCCGACTACGCCGAGCACCTGCTCGACGCGACCCATCTCTTCCCCGGCATCCCCGAGGTGCTCGACGGGCTCCAGCGCGCAGGAGTCCCGGTGGGCGTGCTCAGCAACAAGCCCGACGCCCCGACCCGCCGCCTGGTGGAGGCCCTCTGCAGCCGGTGGCAGTTCGGCGCGGTGTTCGGCGAGCGTCCCGACGTCCCGCGCAAGCCGGACCCGGCCTCGGCGCTCGCGCTCGCCGACGCCCTGGGTGCGCCGCCGGAGTCGGTGGCCTTCGTGGGCGACACCAGCGTGGACATCCTCACCGCCCTGGCGGCGTCGATGCGCCCGGTCGGCGTGCTCTGGGGCTTCCGGCCGAAGGAGGTCCTGGCCACCGGCGCAGAGGCCGCCGGGACCGGCGAGGAGCTCGCGCGACTCCTCGGCGTGGACGGAGCGTAGCGGCCGGCGACGGGGTCGGTTTCACGGGCGGACATTCTCCGGCGGCGGTATGGCAGCCCGCATGCACGGAGTCGCGCTGACCTCGCTCTGGGTCGCCGCCTGGCGCGCCGTGGAGAGCGAGCGCCCGGATGCGTTCATCCACGACCCCTTCGCCCGGAGGCTCGCCGGCCCGGAGGGGTTCGCGGTGCTCGAGGCCGCGCGGGCCGTCGCCCCCATCGAGGCGCCCACCATCCCCGTGCGGACCCGCTTCTTCGACCAGCGCATCGGCCGGAGCACCCAGGTTGTCCTCCTCGCCGCCGGGATGGACGCCCGCGCCTTCCGGCTCTCCTGGCCGGCGGGAACGCGCCTCCACGAGGTGGACCAGCCCGAGGTGCTCGCGCTCAAGCAGGAGCGGCTGGGCGACGCGGTTCCCACCTGCACGCGGATCTTGGTTCCGGTCGATCTCGCCGGCGACTGGCCCGCGGCGCTCGCTCGCGCCGGCTTCGACGCCGCGCGCCCAGCGGCGTGGCTCCTCGAGGGACTGCTCCCCTACCTCGATGCGGCGCTCGTCGGAGATCTCATCTCCCGCGTCAGCCGGCTCTCGGCGGCGGGCAGCACCCTCCTCGCCGACCTCATCGGCAAGACGATGCTCGAGGTTCCCCAGCTGCGGCCGATGCTCGACTTCGTCCGCGGACTCGGAGCCCCGTGGAGGTTCGGGACCGACGAGCCGGAGGCGCTCCTCGAGCCGCTGGGCTGGGAGGTGACGGCCAACGACCTCGGCACCTTCGCCGCCGAGGTCGGACGGTGGCCGTGGCCGGTCGTGCCTCGCTCCGTCCCCGGCGTGCCGCGGAGCTTCCTCGTCGAGGCGACGCGGCGCTAGGGCTTCGTGCCGCGCACGGCCCAGGCCCGCGCGTTCAGCCGGATGGTGCCGTCGGCCGCGGCGGGGAGGATGCGGCGCAGCCGCTCCCGGACGGCGTTCCGTTGCTCCTCGGAGACCGACGCCAGGTAGGCCGGCGCCGGGCCCTGGCCGCCGAGGAACGGCGTCCAGTAGTCCTCGAAGTCGCGGAACACGGTTGGCACGTCGATGGCCCGCGTCTCCACCGCTCCGAGTCCGGCGCCGCCGAAGAGCGCGCGGAGCGGCTCCGGCGCGCAGACGTCGCGGAAACGGTCCGCCTCGGCGATCGCGCTGCACGCCGGGTCGACCTCCACCACGGCCTCCCAGAACCGGGTGATGAGCTCCATCCCGCCACCGGAGGCGTCCCAGACGTAGAGCGCCACCGTCCCCCGCGGGCGCACGGCACGCGCCATCTCCGAGACCATCCGCGGGCGGTCGGGGACGAAGTTCAGGACCAGCCCCGACACCCCCACGTCGACCTCGCCCGAGGCGACGGGGAGGGCCTGGGCATCGCCCTCGAGGAACTGCACCTCGGTCGCCCCGTAGCTCCTTCCCCGGGCGTGCCGGACGAAGCCCGGCGAGGGCTCGACGCCCACCACCGCGCGCGCGCCGCCCACCTCGACCAGGACGTCGGTCAGCGCGCCGGTGCCCGAGCCCACGTCGAGCCAGCGGGATCCAGCGGGGACTCCGAGCCAGCGCACGAACTCGCGCGCGACGGGGCGGCTCCACCGACCGATGTACGCCTCGTATGCCGGCGCGACGGCGAAGACGTCGAGCGTACCCACGCGTCCCTCCCGGCAATCGGTCCCGGGGACTGTCTAGCGCGGATCAGCCCTCGGCGACGCGGGAACGCCGCGGCCGTTCGCGGCTGAGCGCGCGCAGCGCCGAGCGCGCCACGTGGGCCACGTGTGTGGGCCCGAGGTCCTGGTGGCAGGGGAGCTCGACCACGTGCTGCCGGAGGCGGGCCGCCTCGGGGAACTCGCCGCCGTCGCAGCGCGGGTGGAAGGCTGGCCAGCCCTCCCTGGCCTCGACGTTCTCCGCCCGCAACCGCGTCAGCACCTCGTCCCGGTCCGGCACCCAGAGCGGATAGAAGAGCGGGCACACCCCGGGCGGCAGCTCGCTCACCAGCGGTGGCGCGACCGCGCGCAGCGCGCCGAGCAGGTGGAAGAAGTTCCGTCTGCGGCGCTCCACGACCTGGGCCAGGTCGTGCGCGCCGGCCACCCGCCTCACCAGCGGCGACACGCCGAGCTCCAGCTCGGCGCGATGCAGGAACCGCCTCCCGGGCGGCGCCTCCGGACCGAGGCGGGCGGAGAGCCAGCGACCGAGGCCGCGGAACGCGGCCCCCTGACGGGGCAGCCGGAACTCACCCCGGAGCAACAGGCGCGCCCACAGCCCACGCACCGTGGGTCCACGGTCGGGCGTGGCGAGCCGCGGAAGCTGGAATCCGCGCCGACCGTTGAACACCAGCGCGCCGCCGTGAGGGACGGGCAGCGTCTTGCGCAGGGAGAAGATCGCCGCGTCCCCCGTGGTGCCCACCGGCACCTCTCCATCGACCGAGAGGAGCGCCTGGGCACAGTCCTCGATCAGCACCAGCCCGTGCCGGTCGGCCAGCGTCCGCAGCTGGCTCGCCGGACCGGGGAATCCCCCGAAGTGGGTCATCACGATGCCGCGCGTCCGGGGACCGATCCGCCGCTCGATCTCCTCGGGATCCACCGTCCACCGCGTGCCCACCGGGTAGAACGCCGGATGGGCGCCGGCCGCCAGCACCGCGTCCACCTCGCCGCCGTGATGGTACGCCGGGAGCAGGACCTCACGGCTCTCGAGCCCGAGCACCCGCGTCGCCAGGAAGAGCGCGCTCCGGCCGAGATGCGTCCAGGTGATCGCGTCCGCCGAGAATGGGTGCTCGGTGAGGGGTCGGGCCGCGGCACGGAGCTGCTCCCATCCGAGCGTCGGTTCCGCGGGGACGTACGGCATGGCCTTCGACATCTCGCCGTGGACGTGTGCATCCGGGACGCCGCCGTCCAGCCCCGGGAGGACGAGGAGTGTCGGGTCAGCCCTGGCCCGAGACCACCGAGAGGAGCGCTCTGCCGAGCTTCCGCGAGTCGTGGCGCAGGCGGGGCCCGGCCCGCAGCAGATCCGCCTCGACCGGAACCACTCCCAGCGCCCGGATGCGCTCGAGGTCGGCCCGCACGGGCTCGGCGCCCTCGCGGGCGTAACGGTCCACCCGGGTGAGGCCCAGCGGCGCCGAGTTGAGCAGCGCCACGTCGACCACCGGGCCGGCGTGCTCGAGCACGGCCCGGACGTGGTCCACCGCCGCCATCCCGCCCGTTTCCCCGGGCTCGGTCATGAGGTTCGCCACCAGGACGCGCCTGGCGCGGGTGGCGAGCAGCGCCTCCGGCACCCCGTCCACCAGGAGATTCGGGAGCACGCTCGAGTACAGCGAGCCAGGACCGAGAGTGATGAGATCCGCCGAGGCGATGGCCTCCAGGACGCCGCGGGCCGGCGCCGGCCGCGACGGTTGGAGGAAGACCCGATGGACGCGGGCTTCTTGCCGCGCCAGGTGTCGTTCTCCGAGCACTCTGCGGCCGTCCTCCAGCTCGGCGACCAGCTGCACCGCATCCAGCGTGCAGGGGAGCACCGTGCCGCGCGCGTTCAGCAGCCGGGACGCCGAACGGACGGCCTCCAGGAAATCGCCATGCATCTCGGCGAGGGCGGCGAGGACCAGATTCCCCAGGGCGTGCCCGGCCAGCGCCCCCTGTCCTCCGAAACGGTGCTGGAGCACGTCGGCCAGCGGCCCGCGCGCCCCCGACAGCGCCACCAGGCAGTTGCGGACGTCGCCCGGTGGCAAGAGCCCCCGGGTCCGCCGCAGACGCCCGGAGCTCCCACCGTCGTCGCTCATCGCCACCACCGCGGTGAGCTGCACCCCCGCGTGTCCCGGGCGGGGGCGGACGTGGCGGGCGAGCCCGCGGAGCAGAACCGGAAGCCCGGTCCCTCCGCCCAGCGACACCACCCGGAGCGGTCGCGCGGGCCTGGCCCGGGGACGTGGCGCGAGGCGGACTGGCTGCTCGAGCTCGAGCGACACCGGCTCGGGCAGGGTCACCGGGCCCCCCGGCCCAGCAGCACGTGGCGCACGGTGTGAAAGATGATCGCCGCGTCCAGGAAGATGGTCCCGTTCTTCACGTAGTACAGGTCGAACTCGAGCTTGTTCCGGCCGTCCTCCACCGAGGCTCCATAGGGGTAGCGGATCTGCGCCCAGCCGGTGATGCCCGGCTTCACGCCCTCGCGAAGCGCGTAGTACGGCACGTCGCGGGAGATGAGGTCGATGAACACCTGCCGCTCCGGCCTCGGACCGACGAAGCTCATGTCGCCGCGGAGCACGTTGAGAACCTGGGGGATCTCGTCCATCCGCGTCTTGCGGATGAAGCGCCCCACCCGGGTGACCCGGTCGTCGTGCTCCCGGGCCCAGACCGCTCCGTTCTTCTCGGCGTCGAGCCGCATGCTCCGGAACTTCCAGAGCGCGTACTCCTTCCCGTTCCGGCCGACCCGGTCCTGCCGGTAGAAGGCCGGCCCCTTCGAGTCGAGCCTGATCAGCGCCACCAGGATGAGCATCAGCGGCCCGGCGAGGAGCAAGAGCGCGCCGGCGATCACGATGTCGAAGGCTCGCTTCGAGGCGCGGCGGATCGGCCCCTGGCTGAGCTCGTCGGCGGTCGCGAACTGCACCCCGTCGAGCACCTGCACCGGGATGCGCCGGAGGACGCGCTCGCAGTACTGCGCGGCGCCGAACACCCGGACCCCGGAGTAGCGGCAGCGGGCGAGGTCCTCGGCCGTGGCCCGCTCGTGGCCGGGCTCGGTGGCGAGGACGACCGCCTCGGCGCGGGCACGGCGCGCCACGTCCAGGATGTGCTCCCGCCCGGGCCCGAGGCGGCGCGGATCCACCACCGCCGCGACCTGGGTGGCCTCCTCGGTCCCGTCGATCAGCTCCACCAGCCGCTGGACGCGCGGCCCGTGACCCACCACCAGCACCCGGCGGGGGTGGGCGAGCGCGTTGCCCAGGACGCCGCGGGCGATGATCACGCCAAGGATGGCCCCGAACGCGCCGCCGAGCACCACTCCCTCCGGAGGCCGGATGTGGAGGAGCGTGAGGAGGATCGCCATGGCGAAGGCGGCGGCCCCCATCGCCCGCGCCAGCCGCGCGCCCCGTCCACGGTCCTCCGCCGCGACGCGCAGGTCATAGAGGTCGAGGAAGTAGAGCGCCGCCTGGTACATGGCGACGAACCCCACCGAGAGCAGGACGAGGAGCGTTCCGCTGACGACCTCGGCGCGGCCATGGGCGGTGGCGCCCTCGAAGGCGAAGGCGTGCGCCAGCATCACCGACCCCGTGGCGCAGGTCGCGGCGATGGCCGCGCTCTCCGCCACGAACAGCAGCGTCTTCCGTCCCGAGACCCAGTGGTTGAAGACCCGATACATCTCCCCTACCCGCCCTTCCCGCCCGCCTCCTCGCCCTCGCCCCCGCCGGCCGTCCAGCCTCCGGACGCCCGGGTTCAACCCGCCCGCTTCAGCGCAGATATCCGTTCAGGTACGGCGTGCTCGCCGTCGTCGCCCCGTTGAGCACGCAGCCCACCACGCTCGCCCCCGCCAGGTGCTCCAGCGCCTGGTGGACGTGCTTCCCCGCGGTCGCGTTGGCCCGCACCACCAGCACGACCGCGTCGGAGAGGGTTCCGAGGATCGAGGCGTCGGCGAACGGTAGCGCCGGCGGCAGATCCAGGTAGACCTCGTCGAACCCCTCTCGCACGGCGCGGAGGAACTCCTTCATCCGCGGGCTGGCCAGAAGCTGCGTCGGCTCCTCCGGGGGCTGCCCGGCGGGAATGACCGCCAGCCGGTTGGACTTGAAGCGGCGCACGACCTCGCGCAGATCGGCGTCGCCCACCAGCAGCTCGCTCAGGCCGGGGCGTGCCCGGAAGGCGAGCAGCTCCGCCACCTGCCCTCGGCGCAGGTCGGCGTCGATGAGGAGGATGCGCCGGTCGGGATTGGCCCGGGCCGAGGTGAGCGCGAGGTTGACCGCGGTCACCGTCTTTCCCTCGCCGGACAGAGCGGAGGTGAAGGCCACGAGCCGCATCGGACGCTGTCCGCGCAGCCGCTCCAGCCGGTAGTACAGCGAGCGGTACTGCTCGGCGGCGATGGAGGCCGGCGCGGTGATCGAGACCACGCGCTCGTTCACCGGAGCCTGGCTCACCGAGCTGTCGGTCCGGTGGAGGAAGTTCTCCGCGCGGTGCTCGTTCAAGGTGTCGTTCTCTGGCATCACGTGGGCCATCTCTCAGTTCAAGGAGTCGGACGTGTGGGGTGGGCTGCGGAGCGGCGTCGCGGGCATCAGCACCCGTCGCTCGGTCCGCCCGTTCATCGCCGGGACGATGGCCAGTACGGGCAGGGGCAGCTCGCCCTTCAGCTGGCGCTCGTCGCGGATGCTCTCGTCGCGCAGCTCGACCATGACCCCGGAGATCACGCCGGCGCCGATCGCCGCGATGAGCACGACCACCAGCCCGCCGAAGCGGTCCGGCTTGCTCGGCACGGCGGGCGGCGCGGCCGGGCTCACCAGGCTGAACAGCCGGGGCGCATTCCGGGCCTCGATCTCCTGGGCGATCTCCGCCTCCACCTTCCGTCCCAGGACCGACTGGTACTTCGTCTTCGCGATGTCGTACTCGCGCTCGAGCCCCGCCAGCTCCGCGGCCCAGCGCGGAGTCTGATCCAGGCGGGCCTGGTAGTTCTGGGCCTCCTTGGTCAGCCCATCGATGTCCCTCTGGATGGTGGAGACGTCACGGGTGGCCCGGGCGCGCTCCTCGCGCTGCACGCCGAGCCGTCCGTCGGCCTCGTTCGCCCGCCCCCGCGCGGCCTTCAGCTCCCGGCTGAGGCGCACCACCTCCGGATGGTCGTCGGTGTACTGCGTCTTCGCCCCCGCGAGCTGCTGCTCCAGCTGGTCCACCACCATCTGGGCCCGACCGGACTCGGTGTCGCCTCCGTTCCGCATGAGGACCAGGTCGCTCCGGCGGGCCTCGACGGCGCGAAGCTGCTCGGTCCTTGCGCGCATCTCGCCGGAGAGCCGATCCAGCTGGCGCATGTTGGCCTCCATCTGCTCGGGGAGCTCGCCGACATGCGCCACCTTGAAGGCGATGATCTTCTGCTGCCAGCCGTTGACCTGATCTTGAAGCTCCTTCACCTGGCTGTCGAACACCCGGGTCGCGTCCGCCGCCTGCGAGGCGCGGGTCTCGTTGGTGAGCTGAGCGAAGACCGTGGGGACGAGGTTGGCGATCTCCGCGGCGACCTTCGGATCGTTCGCGCTGACCGTGACCTCGAAGGCGTTCCAGGTCGGCTTGACGTCGATGGACTCGCGCAGCTGCTCGATCGCCGCCTCCTTTCCGCGCCGGGCGACGAGGTCCGGGGTGAGCTTCAGCTGATCCACCACGCGCCCCAGCACGGGGCCACCGAGCATCGCCTGCCGCAGGCTCAGGAGCCGTGGCTCGACGTCTCCCACCGTGCGCTGCACCAGCTGCGCGTCGGTCTGCTGTGGCTCGACCCGGACCACCGAGGTGGCCTTCCACACCCGCGGGCGGGTCATGACGTAGGCACCGCCAAGCACCAGCACCACGCCGGCGACCACGAGCACCACCCACGGCCTCCGCCAGAGCGCCCTCGCCACGTCGTCTGCGGTCAATCCTCGATCCATCGTCTCTCCGTCAGAACGCGTCCACCGTCAGCCGCCCGGCCACGATGTTGCGGGTGAGGCTCGTCTGCGCCGGGTCGATGCTTCCGACCTGGTCGATCCGGTCGTAGCTGGCCTGGATGGCCACGTGCCGGTTGAAGCGCCACTCAGCCCCTGCTCCCACCCCGTAGCCAGCCGCCACGCCCTTCTCCTGGTCCACCTTCAGCGGAAACACGCCGATGTTGGGCATGGGGCCGTTGCGAAAGAAGCTGCCGTAGCCGAACAGGCGCAGCTTCTCGAGCACCTGCCAACTCAGCGTGAGGCTGGAGTAATCCGCCCACACCGCAGTGCTGAATCCGCTGGCGCCGACCAGGTCGTGCCCGACGGCGAACAGCCAGGTCAGCCGCTTCGTGATCTGCTGGCCGACATCGATCTCGAACCGCGGGACGACCCCGTCCTTCGAGGGGTCGAGGTGCTCGGAGTAGAACGCCGCGCCCACCGTGACCTTGATGTTGGCGCTGCGACTGATCCGGTACTTCCAGACCAGCCCTGGGCTGTGGGCGATGCCGTGGTTGTCCCCGAACTTGAAGAGCTGTAGCCGGTACTCGACGCCGAGGTCCGCACGCCGGGTGAGGCGGTATTCGAGCTCGACGGACGGAGAGTTGAGGAAGCCCGGTGGATGGTCGACCTCCTCCACCTTCGCGCCCTCGAAGCGGTACCCGAGGAGGAAGCTCCAGCGCGGCGCAAACTCCTGGCGCCAGCCGAAGGTCGCGATCCCGTAGTACGTGCGGGCGAGCGTTCTGGCCAGACCCTGCCGCGGCAGCGCGAGCGGGTCGGAGGTGTCCCAGAACTTCGCCACTCCGTCGATGTGCGCGGTCCGCGAGACCTCGGTGTGCAGCTCGAACGCGGCGCGGTAGTCGAGCTGCACCTCCCCCGAGCTGCTCCGGTAGAGGATGTCCGGGCCGAAGAAGGTCTCGAGCTTCGTCAACCGTTGATCCAGGCGCAGCCCGGCCTGGGGCATGATCTTGGTGAGGAACGCTCCCGGCCCGTTCTGGCTGCCGGTGAGCAAGACGTCGTCGTCGTAGCGTTCCTCCAGCGCCAGCCGGAGGATCGGCTCGACGGGCCCGGAGCGCTCGGCGCTCTTCGCCGCCTGCATCTGGGCGCGCGCCTCCGATGCCAGCGCGAGCACGAGCAGCCCGAGGACCCTTCCCGGCAGGGACCTCCCGCTCGGCCGTCTCCCCGGACACGGCGCTCTCTGTTGCAGGGTCACGGCCGCTCCCCGCTAGGGTACGACCACGGTGTCGCCGGGCTGGAGCGCGAAGTCCGATCCCTGGGCGCGCCGTTCCACGAGGTCGGAGTAGCGCACCGCGATGCGCGGGCCGTTGTTCGCCCGGAGGACCATCATCCCGTTCCGGTCAGCGAACTCGGTCAGCCCGCCCGCCATCGCCAGCGCCTGGAGCACCGTCACCTGGCCCCGGAGCGGGAACGCGCCCGGCTTCTGGACCTCGCCCGTCACGTAGACCCGGGCGCTGTTCACCTCCCGGACCATCACCGTCACCCGCGGAGCCTGGATGTACTTCTGCAGCCGCTGGGCGATGTCCTGCTCGAGCTCCACCGTCGTCCGCCCCTCGGCCTGCACCTCGCCCACCATCGGGAGGGTGATGAAGCCGTCGGGGCGCACGGGGAGCGTCCGCGAGAGGTCCGCATCCCGCCACACCGAGACGTCCAGGACGTCCTCCTTGCCGATCCGGTAGGGCTCGTCGGCGACCGCGGCCGGTGCCACCGTCTGCTC
>DASXGF010000445.1:0-5213 GCA_036489275.1 Myxococcaceae bacterium
TCGTGATCGGCCCTCGCCCCGTCTCGCTCCGGTCTGCCAGCGAAGGGGGTGTCTGAGCAGACCCGTGTGATTTCCGGGGCTTAGAGACCGACACTTCAAGACAGCCTTGCAGGACCTGCGCTTGTGTGGTCGCCTGTGACCCTCTCGAGGGATTTCTCGAAAGGGGAAGGCCACACATGTCGCGGAAAATCCTGGCCAAATTCTACGCCTACCACCGGCTGATCCTGTGCGCCGCATTGCTCGGGCTCTGCGCATGCGTGCCCGATCCGCGGAACCCTTGCGGGTGACGGGCCGCTAGCAGCGAGTCCGTGTAGTTGCTCCAGCGCAGTCTGTCTGTTACGAGCGCTCGCGCCGAGGCGTGCTCCGTCCACTCGAGGAGACGCACCGACGCGCAGCACCGCAGCACCACCTCACACACGTGCTCGAGGTCGGTTCCAGGTGCTCCGGAGCGACGGGTTCGCTTCCGGGGTGGGGCCGCTCCGTTGACGGCGCGTGGCGGACAACAACCAACCTCGAAGGATTCGTTTTGGACACCCAGGAAAACGTCGAGACACAAGCGCAGGCCATCGCCGCCCCGGGCGGCATCACCATGAAGCAGCTTCTGGAGGCCGGCGTTCACTTCGGCCACCAGACCAAGCGCTGGAACCCGAAGATGAAGCCGTACATCTTCGGCGCTCGTAACGGCATCTACATCATCGATCTCCAGAAGACCGTCACCCTCGCACGGGCGGCCTTCCGGTTCGTCGCCGACGTCACCGCTCGCGGCTCGAGCGTGCTCTTCGTCGGCACCAAGAAGCAGGCCCAGGACGTCATCCGCGAGGAGGCGGTCCGCGCCGGCCAGTTCTGCGTCACCAGCCGCTGGCTCGGTGGCACCCTCACCAACTTCCGCACCATCAAGCAGGGCATCGATCGCCTCAAGACCCTGGAGAAGATGGCCGAGGACGGCACCTTCGACCGCCTCCCGAAGAAGGAGGTCGCCTCGCTCGAGCGCGAGCGCGAGAAGCTCGAGCGCAACCTGGGCGGGGTGAAGGACATGACCCGGCTCCCCGGCTGCGTCTTCGTCGTCGACCCGAAGAAGGAGCACATCGCGGTCCACGAGGCGAGCCGCCTCGGCATCCCGGTCATCGGGGTGGTGGACACCAACTGCGACCCGGACGGGATCGACTTCGTCATCCCCGGGAACGACGACGCGATCCGCTCGATCAAGCTCTTCACCTCCAAGATCGCCGACGCGTGCATCGAGGGCAACGCTCGCTACCGCGCCTCGGGCGCCAGCGAACGTGACGAGCAGGACGGACAGCAGGCCGATCGCAACACCGGCCGCGAGGAGCGCCGCTTCGGACGCCGTCCGGACCGCGAGCGCGGTCCCCGGGGCCTGTCGTCCGGTGGCGAGCGCCGCGGGCCCACCGTGGAGATCAAGGGCCAGCCGGTCTCCGCCGCTCCGGTTCAGGAGGGCGGTGACGTGGGCTCCGTCGGCGAGGAGCAGGTCGCCGAGGGCGAGACCAAGACCACCGAGTAGTCCGCCACCGGACGCCCGCGAGGGGCGTGCCGGACCCGAAAAAGAACGTTTGGCCGGCCGATGCCGAGATCTCTTGTCGAGGTCCACGGCCGGTCGGCCCACAGCTGGAGAAGAGCGATGGCGAAGGTGACGGCCGAGATGGTGAAGGAGCTCCGCGAGAAGTCCGGGGCCGGAATGATGGACTGCAAGCGCGCCCTCGAGGAGGCGGAGGGCGACTTCGCCAAGGCCGAGGAGTGGCTCCGGAAGAAGGGCATCACCGGCGCCGCCAAGAAGGCCGGCCGCACCGCCGCCGAGGGCCTGGTGGGAGCGTACGTTCACAACGGCAAGGTAGGCGTCCTGGTCGAGGTGAACTGCGAGACCGACTTCGTGGCCCGGAACGAGGACTTCCAGGCCCTGGTCCGCGACCTCGCCCTGCACATCGCTGCGATGAACCCCCAGTACGTCCGTCGCGAGGAGGTCCCCGCCGAGACCCTGGAGAAGGAGAAGGAGATCGAGCGGGTCAAGCTCCGGGAGCAGAAGAAGCCCGAGGCGATGATCGAGAAGATCCTCTCCGGGAAGATCGAGAAGTACTTCGAGACCGTCTGCCTGGTGGATCAGCCCTTCGTGAAGGACGACAAGAAGAAGGTCCACGAGGTGGTGACCAACGCCATCGCCAAGATCGGCGAGAACATCTCCATCCGCCGCTTCACCCGGTACCAGGTGGGCGAGGGCATCGAGAAGAAGAGGGAAGACCTCGCCGCCGAGGTCGCCAAGACTCTCGGACAGGGCTGAGGTCAGGCGAGCCAGGGTCGGCAACGCTTCATTGCTGCCCCCGGCAGGCGCAGGGTAGAAGCGTTCGAACGTGACCGCGCCCAGCTCCCCCGGGTACCACCGCATCCTCCTCAAGCTCTCGGGCGAGGCCCTGATGGGGGAGGGGAAGTACGGAATTCACCCTCCCACGCTGGTGCGCATCGCCAGAGAGATCGGCGAGGTGGTCAAGGCCGGCGTCCAGGTCGCGGTGGTCATCGGCGGAGGGAACATCTTCCGCGGCGTCTCCGCCTCCACCGCGGGGATGGACCGCGCCAACGCCGACTACATGGGAATGCTGGCCACGGTGATCAACGCCATGGCCCTCCAGGACGCCCTCGAGAAGTCCGGCGTCTTCACCCGCGTGCAGTCGGCGATCAAGATGGAGCAGATCTCCGAGCCCTACATCCGCCGGCGCGCGGTGCGGCACCTGGAAAAGGGCCGGGTGGTGATCTTCGCCGCCGGTACCGGGAACCCGTTCTTCACCACCGACACCGCGGCCTCGCTCCGGGCGATGGAGATCGGCGCCGAGGTCATCTTCAAGGGCACGAAGGTGGACGGGGTCTACGACTCGGACCCGAAGAAGAACGCCTCGGCCCGCCGGTACCGGACGCTCACCTACATGGACGTGCTCCGGCAGAACCTGCACGTGATGGACTCGACGGCCATCTCGCTGTGCATGGACAACAAGCTTCCCATCGTCGTCTTCGACCTCACTGCGGACGGGAACATCCACCGGGTGATCACCGGTTCCGGTGAGCTGGGCACCCTGGTGGGAGCCGCGGAGACGAGCTGGGCGTAGGGAGGACGGCACATGGCGTTGACGGACGACGTGGTGAAGGACCTGAAGGGGCGCATCGACCGGGCCCTGGAGGACCTCAAGAAGGAGCTGGCGAAGATCCGCACCGGCCGGGCCTCGCTCAGCCTCCTGGAGGGAGTCCGGGTCAACTACTACGGGACGCCCACTCCCCTGAGCGGCGTGGCGAGCCTCGCCGTCCCCGAGCCGCGGCTCATCACCGTGAAGCCCTGGGAGAAGGGCCTGCTCAAGGACGTGGAGAAGGCGCTCCGCGAGGCCAACCTCGGCCTCACCCCGATGAACGACGGCGAGATCATCCGCCTGCCGATCCCCGCGCTCACCGAGGAGCGGCGCAAGGAGATCGCCAAGCAGGTCAAGACCAAGGGCGAGGAGCACAAGGTCGCCATCCGCAACGAGCGGCGTGACGCCAACGAGAAGCTCAAGGGCCTGCTCAAGGACAAGAAGATCACCGAGGACGAGAACAAGCGCACCACCGACCGGGTCCAGAAGGAGACCGACGGTGGCGTGACGCAGGTGGAACAGATCATCACCAAGAAAGAGAAAGAGGTGATGGAGGTCTGATGGCGGTCTCTGCATGAATCGGATCGTCGTCGCCGACGCCAGCCCCGCCGTGGCCGGCGCCCTCCGGGGCTTCCTGGAGGGCAAGTACGAGGTCCGCGCCGCGCGGGACGAGGACGAGACCCTCGAGGCGGTGACCAGCTTCGCGGCCGATCTGCTGATCGCCTCGGAGTCGGATCGCTTCGACGCGGAGGCGGTGTGCGCGGCCCTCAAGGCCCGCGACCCCGACTTCCCGGTGATCCTCGTCTACGCCCCCGAGGAGGGCGACCCCGACGGCCGTGCCCTGCGCGCCGGCGCCGAGGCGTGCCTGCAGGGCCCGCTGAAGCAGGGGACGGTCCTCTCCTGCGTGCGCAACGTGCTCGCCCTCACCGAGATGCGGGGGAAGGCCCGCCTCGTCCGCCGTGCGCCGGAGCTGCCCGAGGGGGACGAGGGCCTCGAGCCCCACGGCGACGACGAGCATGTGCTGCCCGACCCGGGCGTGGGGCCGACGCAGGCGGCGGACTTCGGCGCCTTCCGGGCGCTCCTCGCCCGCGAGGTGAAGCGCTCGCGCCGGTACCGCTACCCGGTGGCCTTCATCGTCCTGGCCTACGACGCGTTTGCCTCCGGCATGCCGGAGCTGGAGACCACCGACGTCGACGCGCTGCTCGCCGGGGCGAAGAACGTGCTGGCGAAACATCTGCGCGAGACCGACCTCGTGTCCGCGTTCCATCCCGGGAGCTGGGTCGTCTTCCTCCCGCACACCCCGGCAGACGGGGCGATGGTGGTGGCCGAGCGGTTGCGGGAGAAGATCACCGGGCTCCAGAAGACGTATCTCCTGGCCTCGGCCGGCGTGGCGGCGCACCTGCCCGTCGAGGGAACCGGAGACCTGAGCTTCGGGAAGCTCTTCCGCGACGCGACCGATGCGCTCGCCCAGGCCTGCGCGGACGGTGGCTCGCGGACCATGCTGGCCGCGGGCGGCACCGACGCGAGCGGCCGGCGCCGGAAGAACCGGCTGTTCATCGCCTGAGGGCCCGGACCCCCCCTCACCCCGGGGACGCCTGCTCAGAAGCGGAGCGGCTCGCCGGTGAGCGCGGCGACGCACTCCGAGACCCAGGCGAGGAGCTCCATGCCCTTGCCCTTGTCGTCCATCCACCGGCCGTCGTCGGCGAGCGAGAAGTGGATCCCCATCCCCTTGCCGGCGACCCAGATCTGGCGCACCGCTCGCTGGGTGTTGATGACCACCTTCTCGCCGGAGGACGAGGTGAGCGTCACCATGTCGCCGGTGGCCACCGCGTCCAGCACGTCCGGGTCCACCTGGTCCACCGCGGCGACGATGCGCTTCCACAACCCCGCCACCAGCCCGTTGTACCGGGCCTCGTCCATCATGGCTTCAGCTCCTCCTGCACGTCCTCTCCCGGGGCCGCGAAGAACAGGAGCCGGGCAGCCTGGTCGGGCGACTCCAGCTCGAGAGCGATGACCGACCCGGTGGGGACCGAGCGCGGGAACTGGCTCAGCGCCATGAGATGCGCGGCCATGGCCGGGATGGAAGGGTTG
>DASXGF010000499.1:0-5885 GCA_036489275.1 Myxococcaceae bacterium
CGCTCCGTGCGCGCCCGTGAGGCGCACCGGGTCGGCGGTGAGCCATCTGTCGAGACGGCGATTCCCTTCTCTACGCTCCTTCTCCGACTGCACCCGCTTCTCCTCGAACATCCGGGTGCAGAGGGAGACCTCGACACATGAAACGCGTTCTGCTGGCCGGAATCGCCAGCTTCCTCTTCGCATGCGGCGGCGGCCCGACGGCACCGGCGCTCCGCAACTTCAACTACGGCTCGCCGACCACGCCGGACGCCATGCAGACGTCCACGGCGAGCACCGCCCAGAGCAGCTTCCAGTCGATCGCAGGCGTTGGCGGGTCGAGCTCGACGCCGACCGCCGCGCCGACGCTCGCCGACGAGCTCACCAGCGACCTCGGCCAGGCCGCCGCGGTCTTCGCGCCGCTGCCTGCCGAGGTGCGGGCACCGGTCCAGAACTCCGCGATCCGCGGGATGCGCAGCGCCGCGCTCGTCGTGGGGAACCAGAACTGCGTCAGCTCGACCGCGAACAGCGTCACCTACAGCAACTGCACGTACAACGGCGACGGGTTCAACGGCACGCTGAACGGGAGCATCAACATCACCCCGGGCCAGCAGATCACCTGGGACATCACCTACACGATTTCGGGCAGCTCGCAGGGCGTGACGGTGAATGGGTCGTTCCGCTGGAGCGGACAGCTGGCGTGGACGTCGAGCACCATCAAGGGCTTCGGCCGGAGCGAGTACGCGATCACCGCGTCGGGCAACGGTCAGAGCGCCGAGGTTGCGTACACGTCGGGCTTCGACGTGGACATCACCTACCTGACCTCGCCGGAGTACTGCGTCGCGACGGGCACGCTGGAGCTCCGCCGCGTCGTGGGTGGCCGGAACGGGGCGGACACCGGCCTGCGCGACGGCGCGTGGAAGTTCACCTGGAGCGGCAACGGGAGCACCTGCGGCACGGTGCAGGTCGCGACCGGCACCTAGCACTCCGCGGAGAGCACGCCTCTCCCGCGACCCGCGGTGCCCGACGGTGGCGCCGCGGGTCGTTGTTTCTCTGGGAGCACGTTGGGGGAGACCGTCTCGCGCGGCGTGGACGGGTGTCGCTCCGGACGGACGGTGGGCGCGTCACGAGGTGTCTGGCACCTCCTCGGGCACCGGCAGCCGGCCAGCACGCGCCCGTAACGAGGTGTCTGGCACCTCGTGAGGGCTCCCGCTCGGAACGAGGGTCCCGAGGCTGTATCGAGGTGTCTGGCACCTCTCCCTCCGGGACCTCCGCTTCCGGCGCGTCTCCTGACGGTTGCCGCCCTTCCGCCCTCACGCCGCGTCCGTAACGAGGTGTCCCGTAACGAGGTGTCTGGCACCGCCCCCCGGCCGCCGCTCCCCGGAATCGCGGCGTCTCAGCGCGGCATCGACCCCTTCCCTCGGGTCTCCCGTCGCTCACGGGACCGGGTAACGAGGTGTCTGGCACCTCTCCCTCTGGCACCTCTGCTTCCGGCGTCTCGCCTGGCTGTGGTCGCCCTTCCCTCACGACGCGCTCCCCGGCGAACGGCCCAAATCCGGCGCGCCGAGAGCTCCGCCCTCCCGCCTGCTGATCGGGCGACCGGAAGAGACGGTGGCTCGCTCGGGACCCGAACGGGGCGTGCGCGCGGCGGCTCCCGCACCCAACTTGTGCAACGTCAACGGTTCTTTTTTGCCAAGGGGAAGGGCGAACCATGAGGATTCGTTTGCTGTTGGTGATGGCCGCACTCGCTGTCGCAGGCGCGTGCGCGCATGGAAGCAGCCGCAGTGACACCGTGAGTGATGAGGTGCTCGCCCGCGTTCCCGCCAATCAGATGGCGTCGGTCGACCAGGCGCGGGCCGACGTGAACAAGGCCAAGGACGCGGTCGCCCGCGAGAACCTCCGGCTGAACCAGGCCAAGAAGTACGTCGACGTTGCGAGCAACGAGACGAAGATCGCGCAGGACCAGCTCAGCCGCGACCAGGCGGCCCAGGACGCGGCGAACTACGCCCGGAACGACAAGGGCTCCACCCAGAGCCAGAGCGCGATGGGCCTGGCCCGTCAGCGGGAGCTGGTCGCCGAGTCTCACCAGAAGGCCGCCAACGAGCTGGTGAACTATGCGCAGGCTCGGGTCACGGCCGCGGGCAAGGCCGTGGATCTCGCCAACGCCCGGCTCGAGGACGCCAAGTACAAGGCGGTCAAGGCGACGGGTGATCGGGCGGCCAACGACATCGACGCGCAAGCCATCGCCAAGCGCGTCGAGGACTCCAGGGTCGCTCTCGAGCAGGAGCGCACCAATGTGGCCCAGGCGAAGGCCAACGCCTCCGCCGCGCGCAACAGCTGGCTGGCGCTCCGTGACCAGCTCCCGCCCGACCAGCGGTTCGGCGTCGGGGGCTCCGGCGCGAGCAACGGGACCGCCGCCAACCTGAGCGGCCAGACGGGGACCAACAAGACCGGCTCGGGACGCGAGAACTACAACATCGACACGAAGAACACCGATCCGAACAAGGGCCCCCTGAGCAACAACCCAGCCCTCTACGACGACAAGGACCTGTTCAACGGGCTGTAGTCGTCGCCGGCTTCATCCAGAGATAAGCCTCGCGCACCGCGGCGGGCCCTCCATGCTCGAGGACCTGTCCGTGCGCGAGGATGATCCGATCGAAGTCGAGCGCGAGCAGCCGCTCGAGGCTCGCGCGGGCGGCGCGCCGGTCACGGTAGACCGGGCGGAAGAACCGGCTCCAGCCGACGTGGCCCTCGAGGCCGGCTGCCTTCAGGTACAGGCGCGTCGGGAGGTGAGGGCTGCTGTCGAAGTTCTCGAGCAGGTCGGCGCACACCAGCGTGCGGCTCGCGGGGTGGACGAAGACCGTCTCGTCGAGCAACGAGCCGTCGATGTGCACCGGGACGAGCGCGCCGCACCAGCCCGGATCGGGCGTCTCGGAGAGCTCGGCGTCGATGCGCAGGCCGGGCAGCTTCCGCCGCATCGCCGCCGGGGCGTACACCCGGGCCGCCGGCCAGCGCTGGATCGCGTCGGTGACGTAGACGTGGTGGTAGAGGTCGGGGAGCACGATGTGCCGCACCGGCCCGTGCTCCTGGATCTCGTCGGCCAGGATGTCGTCGACCGCGACCACCGAGTGGAGCCAGAGCATTCCGTCCGGCAACCGGAGAACCGTCATCCGGGTGCCGAGGTGCAGCCCGAGGTAGCGGTGGGGCACCGAGACGGTCCAGAGGTCCTCGGTGTGCTGGACGAGCTCGCTCATCCGCAGAAGTGTCGGATCGCCGCCTCGAGGATCTCCTCGCAGCGAACGAGCTCCGGAACGGGGACGTACTCGCCGGTCTGGTGCGCGACCTGGATGTTCCCCGGGCCAAAGACCACCGAGCGCGCGCCGAGGGCCGTCATCTGTGGGGCCTCGGTGCCGAAGCTCACCGTGGCCGAGCCCTGTCCGCTCTGGCCCTCGAGGAACTTGATGACCTCGGCGGAGGCGGGCGTTTCCACTCCGCGATCGGTCCGGAGGATGCGCATCCGCACCTCGCAGCCAGGCTCCTCGCGCCGGAGCTGGAACATCAGCTGCTCGATGGCATAGGGCACGGCTTCCACCGATTGCGCGGGAATGGGCCGCCACTCGAGGGTGAAGGTGCAGCTGCCGGGGATGACGTTCTTCGCCCGGCCTCCCTGGATGACGCCCACGTTGAGCGTGGTGTAGGGCGGGTCGAACGACGGATCGGTCTCGCCGCGGAGCGGGCCCTTGGCGTACGCCTCGATGCGGCTGAGCAGCCGCGCGGCGCGGAAGATGGCCGAGGCGCCGGTGTCCGGATACGCGCTGTGGCCTTCCTTGCCGGAGACCTCGATCTCCGCGAGGCAGTAGCCCTTGTTCGCGCGGATGGGGCGGAGCGAGGTGGGTTCCCCGACGATGGCGTTCCGCGCGGCGCCGCGTCGGGCCTCGAGAAGCATCTTCGCTCCGAGGCAGCCCACCTCCTCGTCGGCGGTGAAGATGAGGCCCAGCGCCTTCTTCACCGCGGGGCGGGTCCGCTCGGCGGCGAGCAGCGCGCAGGCGATGAAGGCCTTGGTGTCACAGGCGCCGCGTCCGAAGAGGCGGTCCCCGTCGCGGGTGAGGCGCAGCGCATCGGCCCAGCCGGTGTCGTAGGGAACGCAGTCGGTGTGGCCGACGAGCGCGAGCTCCGGGACCTGGTCCGGGCCATGGGTGAAGGCGAGCAGGTTGAGCTTCTCGACCCCGGCGTCGTCGGGGTAGCGCTGTCGCTCGCACCGGAAGCCCAGCGCCGTCAGCCTGGGCTCGACCCAGTCGATGAGCTGTCGATTCGGAAGACGGCTCGTGGTGTCGAAGCCCACCAGCGCCCGAAGCGTCTCCTCCAGCCGTCCCTCGACCTCGCTCACGCGAACGTCCTCCGGCACAGCGCTGTGAAGTCCCGGGCCGAGACGGCGTCGAGCGGATGCCGTCCGTCCTGCACCACTCGCTGGCCCTGCACCCAGGTGTCGCTCACCGCCGAAGCGGGCGCCGAGAAGAGCACGGCGGCGAGCAGACCGTCCTCGGGAGCTCCGAGCAAGGCCGGATGGCCGAGGTCCATCGCACAGAGGTCAGCCGGACGTCCCCGCGCGAGACGGCCGGCGTCGAGGCCGAGGCTCCGGGCTCCGCCCTGCGTGCCGATGTCGAGGAGGGTGCGGGCGAGCGCATCCGGCCCCTCACCGGTCGGCGGAAGGACGAGGCGGCGCCCACGCTGGAGGCGGAGGTCTCCCTCGAGCGCGCGCAGCTCGCCGAGCGGATCGATCTCGCTCTGTCCGTCGGTGCCGATGCAGAGGGAGGCCCCGGCGGCGGCGAGTCCGTCGGCGGGGAGGATTCCGTCGCCGAGGTCGCGCTCGGTGAGAGGGCAGGCGCAGATGCTCGAGCGGTCCAGGAGCGGGATCTCGTGCGGCGAAAGATGCACCGCATGCACGGCGGTGAAGCGGGCGTCGAGCAGGCCGAGCTCGTGGAGGAGCTCGACGGGGCGGCGGCCGTGCTCGGCGAGGCAGGCCTCGACCTCGCGGGGCTGCTCGGCGACGTGCATGTGGACGGTGGCCGGGCGCGCGCGGGCGACGGCCTCGAGCCAGGAGCGCGGGACGGCGCGCACGCTGTGGGGCGCGGCTCCGACCGTGACCAGCGGGTCTCCGCGCACGCGCTGCCCGAGCGCGGCGACGGCCGCGAGGAAGCGGTCGGGGTCGGCGTCGTAGAAGCGCCGCTGTCGCGGCTCGGGAGGCGCGTCGAATCCGGGCCGGGCGTAGCCGACGCGGAGGAGGTGGATGCGCAGCCCCACCTCCCGGGCAGCGGCGATGACCCGGAGCGCGAGCTCGAGCGGGTCCGCGTAGGGACGACCGTCGGGCGCGTGGTGGAGGTAGTGGAACTCGCCCACGGCGGTGATGCCCGCGCGGGCCATCTCGAGGAAGCACTGGCGGGAGGCGACGGCGAGGCCCTCGGGGTCGAGCGACGAGGCGGCCCGGTACATCGTCTCGCGCCAGGTCCAGAAGTCGTCCTGGGGCCGGCCGGTGGAGGGAACTTGGGTGCGCCCCCGAAGGAGTCGCTGGAAGGCGTGGCTGTGCGCGTTCACCAGGCCTGGGAGGAGCAGCTTGCCGGGGAGCCGTTCGACCGGGGCGCCGGGGGGAGGGGGGCCGGCGGCGTCGCAGGTGCCGTCGGCGGCGATGGCGAGCGCCGCGCCCCGCAGGAGGTTGCCCTCCCAGACGAGGGCCTCGGGCTGGAGCCAGCGGGAAACCATGGGCGCCGGGGCACCCTAGCAATGCGCTCGTGGCCGGAGCGAGGGGGCGGGCGCGACGGGTCAACGAGATGCGACGAGTCGACCGCATGCACACCCTGGGGACCCGGGGTCGAACGTTCCTCGGGCGTGGAGGAAGGTCGCGCGGTGGAGGC
>DASXGF010000538.1:0-2950 GCA_036489275.1 Myxococcaceae bacterium
CGACCTTCCTCACGCCCATCGTCCCGACGGTGACCGAGAAGCTCTTCGCCCAGCTCGGGACGCCGCCGCTGACCTTCGCCGACCTCGAGAGCGCCCGGGTGCCGCTGCTCCCCCGGGGGCGCGCGCTCGGCACGCCTTCGCCGCTGCTCCCGCGGCTCGAGGAGGCGCAGGTGAACCGCCTCGTGCCGCCGGAGGAGGTGGCCAGGATGGCGGCCGCCTCGGGCAAGGACGCTCCGGCGAAGGACGCCGCTCCCGAGGAGATCGACATCGACGCCTTCGCCCGGGTGACCCTCCGCGTTGGTCAGGTGCTGACGGCGGAGCGGGTGCCCAAGGCGGACAAGCTGCTCAAGATGAGCGTGGACGTCGGCGAGGGGAGCCCTCGGACCATCCTGGCCGGCATCGCCGAGGCGTACGCCCCCGAGACCCTGGTGGGCCGGAAGGTCGTGGTGGTCGCGAACCTCAAGCCGCGCGTGCTCCGGGGCATCGAGTCGCGGGGCATGCTTCTGGCCGCGGGGAGCGGTGGCGCCTCGCTGAAGCTCGTCGACCCGGGGGACCTCCCACCGGGAAGCCCGGTGAAGTGATGCGCCTGGTCGACGGGCACTGTCATCTCGAGCCGCGGGAGTATCCGGACGTTCCCGCAGTGCTGTCTCGGATGGCCGCGGCCGGGGTGGTGCACGCGGTCGTCGTGGGCCAGTTCCACGCGCCGGGAGACTTCGGGCACGCGCTCGAGGTCGCTCGGAGGCACCCGGACCGGCTGACGGCGACGCTCGGGATTCACCCCCACGAGGCGTCCCGGGCGACCGAGGCGGACTTCGCCTTCCTCGAGGCGACCTGCCGGCTGCCCGAGGTGCACGCGGTGGGCGAGGCGGGGCTGGACTTCTATTACGACCGCTCACCGCGCGACGTGCAGGACGCCGTCTTCCGGCGGCAGTGCGTGCTCTCCGCGGCCGTGCAGAAGCCGCTGGTGGTGCACGTGCGCGACGCCCATGCCGAGTGCGCCGAGGTGCTCCGCAGCGAGAAGCCAACGGCCGGGGTCATCCACTGCTTCACCGGGGACCTCACGGCCGCCCGGACGTACCTCGACCTCGGCTTCCACCTCTCAATCTCCGGCGTCGTCACCTACAAGAAGACCGAGCCGCTGGGGGAGGCGGTGCGCTTCGCTCCCCTGGACCGGCTGCTGGTGGAGACCGACTCGCCGTACCTCGCCCCGATCCCGTACCGGGGGAAGAAGAACGAGCCGGCCTACGTGCTGGAGACGGCACGGAAGGTGGCGGAGCTGAAGGGCCTGCCGCTCGAGCAGGTGGCGGAGGCGACGAGCCTCAACGCGGCGCGGGTGTACCGGTTCCGGCTTCCCGACGCCTGAGCCCGGCTAGCGCTGACGCCGGGGGAAGAACGCAAGGTGCCGGCATGGCGGAAGGCAGAGCGGGGCGCCGCCGTCCGCGGATCCGGTGCACGTGCCGTCGATGCCCCATGCCCTTCCCCCGAGCCTGCAGGCTGTGCCGGCATCGAGGCCGTCGCAGGCCGCCGCGAGCCGCGCCGCCGGGTTCCGCACCGGCGCACAGGCCAGCGGGCCGACGCCGGTCGGACCATTGTTGCAGACGCCGTCCACCGTGCCGCCATCGCGCCGCTCGCCGAGCGCGCAGGTGGCCCCGGCGGCCTTGCCGCTGCAGGCGTCGATGAGCGGCTGAGGTGGCTCACGGACGCGTCCGCAGATCAGCGTTCCCGAGCGGGGCGCGTCGAAGCAGGTCCCGGCCAGGCTGATCCCGCCCGGCCCCATGACGTCACAGGCGTCGCCTGGAGCCCGCCCGGTGCAGGGCTGGGTCAGCGCCGCCGGAGGGGCAGGCGGAACCGGGACACACGCCAGCCCGCTTCCGTCGAACGTGCTCCGGCAGGTCCCCGCGATGGAGATCACGCCGGCGTCGTCGTCCGCATCCCCGTCTCCGTCCGCGTGGCGGACCCGGGTGAGGGTGCACGCCGCGCCGGCCATGAGACCGTTGCAGGCGCTCGTCTGAGCCGATGAGGGCGTGCAGAGCAGAGGCGCAGACGAGGACGAGGCGGCGACCCCACCATCCGGGGAATCCGCCACGCCTCCGTCGTCGCTCGCCGTGGTGCTGGCCGCGCCTCCGGCGCTCGTGGTGCCGGCGGCCGTCCCTGGCGAGCTCGTGCCGCCGGAGCACGCGAGCAGCAGCGCGGCTGCGAGGGTTGCGAGGGAGATCGAGTCGAGGCGCATGGCCTGCTCCGGGCATTCGCCCGGGACGGCGCCCGGGCCTCGGAAGGAACCCGCGCGCGCTTCTGCCGGTTAACGCGCGGCGTCTCCCTGGAACCAGCTGGCACGTGTAAGCCCGATGCACGCGCCGGAACCGCGGGAGGCTCGTCCGGCCCGGTCGGGACAGAGGCCGTGCGCTCTATGCCGGCTCGAGCGCCCGGACCACGAGCTCGAGGTCGGTGTCGAGGTGCGGCAGCTCCATCAGCAGCGCATCCGGGTCGTAGACGAACTCGGTCGCCCTCGCCCGGAGGATCTGCGTCAGCGCCTCCTCGCCTCGCACCGGCCCGGCGCCGGCCCACACCACGCGCCCGCGCTCGAACTGGAGCTGACCCTCGGTCCCGTCGGACCGGAGCACCAGCCTCCCCGACTTTCGCCCGGTGCCGAGGATGCGGAGCACGTCGCGCGGCGGCAGCTCGTCGGACGTCCCCTGCACGACGCGCGCGGGCGCCCCGTGACCGATGCGGTCCTTCACCGCCTCCTGGATCCGCACCGCGAGCTCCGGCGCCTCGACCATTCCCACGAGCGCGTTCACTCCCGACTGCAGCAGCTTGTCCGACCCGGCCTCGTCCACCGGCCCGGTCACGAGGAGCGGCGTGCCCGCCAGGCGTGGATCCGAGCGGAGCTCGACCGCGGCGTCCGCGACCTCGGAGACCCCCAGCGCCGACGAGACGAGCCACAGGTCCG
>DASXGF010000591.1:0-2582 GCA_036489275.1 Myxococcaceae bacterium
CGCCTGCGGCGGCGAGGGCGAGGACGGCGGCGAGGGAGCGGAGCATTCGGACGAGAGGGCCTAGAACGACGAGAACAGCCGGGCCAGGGCCGCCCCGGTCTGCGCCGCGGGCGCGGCGGCGGGCTGCCCGGGCGGGGGCACCGTCGGGTTGCTCCCCGTGGCTGCGCGTCCGCCCCGCCACACCGGGACCGACTGGAGGAGCTCTGCCTGGTGCTCGGGCGACAGCGAGCGGAAGTTGAGGTTGTCCATCATGAAGCCCATGGACTCGACGAAGCCCAGGGCCTCGGTCTGCAGCGCCCGGTACTCCTCGGGGGTCTGGGCGGTGGCCGGCGTGGTGTAGACGGCGCACTCCTTGGTCTCGGAGAGCCAGAGGTACACGCCGACCGAGAAGCCGTGGGTGCCCCGGAGGCAGGCGATGAACGCCTGGGCCGGACCCGCGCGCCGGCCGGGCACGACCACGTGGGGCGCGTTGATGCTCTGGAACAGGGCCGCGACTTGCTCGCGGGCCGCTTCCAGTCCACGCGCCTGATCGTCGAGCGAGAACAAAGGGAAGGACCGACAGCGTTATGCCACGCCGGGCCGACCCGTTCTAGCGAGCGGCCGGCTCGGGGTCGCGGACGGCATAGGCCCAGTCACCGCCGAGGCCCTCGCCCCGCCGGAACCGCTCGAAGTCGCGCTTCACCCGCCGCGGGTAGAACCGGAAGGGCTCGAGCGCGCGCTCGCGGAGGGCCTGCCGGATGCGGTCCGGGCCGGCGTTGTAGGCCATCAGGGCGGTGGGAAGGTCTCCACCGAAGCGGTCCTGAAGGTTGCGGAGGTAGCGGATGCCGAGGCGGACGCAGAGCGCCGGGTCGGCGGCCATCTCCTCCTTGGTCAGGCGCAGCCCCTGCTTCTCGGCGAACCAGTGCAGGGTGACGGGCTGGATCTGCATCAGCCCGCGAGCGCCCCGGGAGCTCACCGCCTCCGGGTCGAAGTCGCTCTCCACGTCGATGATGGCGAGGATGAGCAGCGGGTCGTACCCCGCCCGCCGGGCCTCCTCGGAGATGGCCCGGCTGACCTGGGAACGGAGCACCAGCCCGAGCTCGGGGGCCCGCTTGGCCAGAACCGAGTCGATGAGCGCGAGGTCCGGGTCCGGCTGCACGACGGCGGCCGCCACCGGCTCTGCCGCGGGACGGACCCGCCCCTGGACAGTCCCCTCGATGCGCGCCGCCCCCAGGAGGAAGACGGCCGCCACGAGTGGAAGCACCGCGCAGTGCGAGCTCAGCGCGTGCATCTGGAACAGCAGGCGTCTCACCGTCCGGTCAGCTCCCTCGTTCCAGCTTCTCCAGCCGCTCCGACGCCCGATCCACCCGGGCGACCAGCGCCTGGACCTCTTCCCTGCGGGGGACCCGGAGGCGCTGCAATGCCCCCCGGACCCGTTCATCCAGGCCCTGCTCTAGCTCGCGACGCTGGCCAGCCAGCTTCTCCGCAAGCTCGTTCATCTGGCGCCGCACCTCGTCCTGGCTCCACCCGGCCACCGTCTGGGCCCGCTGCACGACGCGGGCCGCCTCGTCCTCCACGCTGGACACCGCCGTCACCGCCTGGGCCCACATCCGCTCCAGGGCCTCTACAACCGGCCGTCGGTCCTTGGGAATGTCGCCTGCCATGTCGGACTCCGACCCTCAGGACGCCTGCCTGGTCATCAGGCAGGGTGTCAGTTCACCGCCAAAGCATAAGCGTCGACCCAGGGTGAAGCCATCCAGAGCGACGCTGTGTACGGGTCCTTCGGGACCCACCGTGCCCTTACGCCCGCGCGTCGGTCTTGGCGGGGGCCTTCTTCTCGACCAGCGCGTCCACCTTCTTGGACAGCTTGGACAGCTCGCGGCTCAGCGCCTTGATCTGGCTCTGCGTCGCGACGCCGGCAGCCTGGATGACGCGGTTCTGAAAGGACTCCGCCTGCTTACGGACCTCGTGGCCCAGCGCCTTGGTGCGCTTGGCGGTGGTCGCCTGGAGGACCTGGCCCTTGGCCACCCACTCCTTGATGGTCTTCTCGGCCTGGACCTGGATGACCCCGAACCGCTTCTGGGCCTCGACCAGCTGCTCCTTCACGAACGCCGGAACCTCGTTGCTCCTCGACATGACACCTGCCTCCCTTCGGGCAATTTTCCACGGGCCGGCTGACTTGCCGCCCGGCAGCCATGTTTTTAACGCAGCGCGGCAAAGAGTCAAGAGGCAGCCAGTCCGTCCGTCGGCCAGCCGGCAGGTCAGGGGCCCCGGCTCACCAGCCGGCGCCGACGTTCCTGCGACTCCCACCCGCGGGGAGGGATCCGGTGTCGCCCTCGAGGCTGGCACCGACCCGCACGCTGACCCCGCGGAGTCCTCGGTTCACGTGGGTCCGTGTCTTCTCCAGGGGGCGGGGCCGCCACCGCTGAATTCCGCATCACGAAGTTCACTTCGTCGTTCGGGAACTGCCGTCCCGGTTCGTGGAAGCAAACCTGTGGCGTCGTCGCGCAACGTGGCAACCCGCGGCGCGTGGTGCGGACGGGTCGGTGGGCTGCACGCCCTTCCGGCCCGGCGAGGTCGGCTACTTCGTGGTCGCCGCGGCA
>DASXGF010000617.1:0-2342 GCA_036489275.1 Myxococcaceae bacterium
CGAGCTTGACGAAGGGCAGGTTCGCCGGCGGCGCCTTCAGCTTGATGAGCGCGATGTCGGTCAGCGGGTCGGTGCCGAGCACCTCGGCCTCGAGCGTCCGGCCGTCGTCGAAGCGGACGCGGATGTTGAACGCGCCCTCGACCACGTGGTTGTTGGTGAGGATGTAGCCGCGCGGATCGATGACGAAGCCGCTGCCGGCGCCCTGACGGACCTGGGGCCGCTGCTGGCGACCGCGTCCGAAGAACTGCTCGAAGGGATCTTCGCCGCCGCCGCTCTCGTCGCGTTCCACGCGCGAGGTGACGTCGACGTTCACCACCGCCGCCTTGACGCTGTCCACGAGTGGCGCGAGCGAGGGCAACGCGGCGACTTGCGGCGTGGCCTGGCTCGGGGCAGTGGCCTGCCCGGGAGGGGGCGCGGGCGTGTCCGCCCGGGCGGGAACACCGTGCAGAAGCGGCACGGCAAGGAGACCGGAGGCGACCAGCGCCACCGGCGCAACGAGGCGTCGGAAACCGTTCATGTCGTGACCCAACCTAAAGGCCGCCGAAGGCGGCGCAAGTCGGACTGCAGAAAACTGGGCCTGTCCTTGAACAGGGCTCCCCTTCCTGTTCTTCCCCGCTCTGTTGCACGAGCGCCCTGCCCTCTCAATCCCGGAAACACGCGAGCGTCAGATCCGGAAAGAGCGCGTCACGCTCTTCCAGCGCGTGCAGTCGCACCGGATCCACCGTGCGTGCCCGCACGGCGCGGACGAGCTCCAGGAACCCCGAGAGGTGGCCCTGGACGCGGGCGCGCGCATAGGCGGTGACGGTGCCGCTCCGCAAGATGAACGCGAAGTCCGACGACTGGGCGAGGAGGAGCTCCCGGAAGGCCTGCACCAGCGCGCGTCCCTCCAGCCCTGCGCTGCGCTCGAGGCGGGCGTAAGGCGCGAGCATCTGCGCGCAGCCGTAAAGCGCCTGGGGAATCCAGTCGTTCACCGGGTCGAGCCACATCGAGGCGTGTCCGTGCTCGCCCCAGCTGCTCTCCGCCGGCGAGACGACCTGTGCCTCGGACCAGGCCTGGAGGTCATCCGCCGGCGTCACCAGCGACAGGCCCGCGGCGGCGGCCTCGCGGAAGAGCGCCTCGAGAAAGACCGGTCCCTCGAACCACCAGTGGCCGAAGAGCTCGGCGTCGTAAGGAGCGACCACCAGCGGATCGCGCTCCATGCGCCCGAGCAGCGCCTCGGTCCGCGCCTTCATCCGGGCGACGAAGTGACGGGCGTGCTCGCGAGCGAGGGCGAAGGCCGGCTCCGGCGCCCAGACGGCCTTGTCGGCACCGCGGCCGGTGATGCGGTGGTACTTGAGGCCGGTCGCGCGCCGGGGACGACCGGGCCCCACGACGGGGGCGAGCGCGTCCTCGGGCAGGTCCCAGCCGATGTCCCGGTAGAAGTCGCGGTAGACCGGATCGGCCGGATAGCCGACCTCGGCGCTCCAGACCTGCTCGGAGGCGTCCGGGTCTCGCGCGTATACCGCGACGCCAGAGGCGGTGTAGGCCGGCGCGTGCACCGAGAGCAGCGGGCGTGGCTCGGCGTCGGCGAGCCCGTGCGCATCGAGGAAGGTGAAGCGGAGCTCCTCCTCGGCCAGGACCCGCTCTAGCCCGGGGTAGTAGCCGCACTCGGGGAGCCAGAAGCCGCCTGGGCGGCGTCCAAAGGCGCGCGCGTGTTCGGCGGCGCCCACGGACACCTGCGCGCGGACCGACTGGGGAGCGGGGCGGAGGATCGGGAGGAAGCCGTGCGTTGCCCCGGAGGCGATCAGCTCCACCAGCCCGCGATCACGCAGGGCACGAAATGCCGGGACGAGCTCGCCCTGGTAGCGCTCGGTCCAGAGGCGCGCGAGCCACCGGAGACGCTCCTGGTAGAAGCAGGCCACGCGGCGCAGCGCGGCGTCCGACCGGGTGCGGCGCACCTCGCGCTCGGCCACGGCCTGCTGTCGCTCGATGCGGCGGCCGATCCGCGCGCGGAGGAGCGGGTCCTCCAGCATCGCCACCAGCGTCGGGGTGAGCGAGAGCGTGAGGCGCACCGGGACGCCCTCGTCGCCCAGGCGCTCGAGAAGGTCGAGCAGGGGCAGGTAGCACTCGAGGACCGCCTCGCGGAGCCACTCCTCCTCCAGGTGGTCCTCGTCGTCCGGGTGCCGGACGTACGGGAGGTGGGCGTGGAGCACCAGCAGGAGCGCCCCCCGCGGTGGCCGCATCGGGTTTCAGTTCCGTCCCGAGCGAGGATCGCCGGAAGATCCACCGGCGCTCGGACCCTGCGCTCCGGGGCTGGTCGGCAGCGGAACCCGGCGCGGTGAGTCCAGCGGCTCCTGGCGGGG
>DASXGF010000598.1:0-2280 GCA_036489275.1 Myxococcaceae bacterium
TCTTCGGGGTGGAGTCGAATTCGGAGGTGGTCATCGGACCGCGCGGCGCATCCTAGGGCACGCGGCCCACCCCGGGCACCTCTACTGCCCCGCGACGACGCGCGGCACACGCGCCCCGATGGCGCAGAGGACGTCGTAGGCGATGGTGTTCTGCAGCGTCGCGAGCTGGTGCGCGTCCTGCACCTCCGGACCCTGGCGGCCGATCAGCACCACCTCGTCGCCGACCTCCGCCCCCGGCACGTCGGTGACGTCCACCATGCACAGGTCCATGCACACCCGTCCGATCACCGGTGCACGCCGCCCGCGGACCAGCACGGTGCCCCGGTTGGAGAGCAGACGCGACCAGCCGTCGGCATAACCGACCGGGAGCGTCGCGATGCGCGAGGGCCGGGGCGCGGTCCAGGTGCTCCCGTAGGAGACGGGCGTCCCCGTTTGCACCGACTTGAGATGCACCACCGCAGTCTTCCAGCTCAGGACCGGCTCGAGCATGCGCGGCGGCCGGAGCCACGGCGCAGGCTGCAGGCCGTAGAGCCCGAGCCCCGGCCTAGCGAGGTTCATCTCCACGCCGTCACGGGCCTCGGGGAGCGCGAGCAGCCCTGCACTGTTCGATAGATGGCGCCAGCGCGGATCGAATCCCGCGGCACGCATCTGGCCCAGCGCGGTCCGGAAGCGAGAGATCTGGAGGGCGGTGAGCGTCGCGTCGGCGAGGTCCGCGTTGGCGAAGTGCGAGCACAGCCCTTCCAACGAGACGTTGCGGCTCGCCCGGGCGGCCTCGAGGAAGGCCGGCACGTCGGCCGGGAGGACCCCGAGCCGTCCCATCCCGGTGTCCACCTTGAGGTGCGCGCGGGCGGTCGTTCCCCGGGCCCGGGCGGTGGCCTCGAGCGCGGTCAGGTGCTCGGGCCGGAAGACCACCGGGATCATCCGGTGCTCCAGCATCGCCTCCCAGCCGCCCTCGTACGCTCCCCCGAGCACGAGGATCTCGCTCCGGAGCCCGGCCTCGCGGAGGGCGAGCCCCTCCTCCACCAGCGCCACTCCGAGGAAGCGGACACCCGCGGCCTCGAGCGCGCGGGAGATGGGGACCGCGCCATGTCCGTAGGCATCCGCCTTGACCACCGCCAGCACGTCCACCCCGGGTGCAGCCGTCCGGAGGGTGTTCAGGTTTCGATTCAGGGCCCCGAGGTCGAGTTCTGCTCGGGTGGGGCGTATGGGCACGGTCTTCTTCTCTCCCGGGAGGATGGCTGGCGGTGCGGCCCGAGGCTACTCTGCATCCCGGGCCCGGGCGCGTTCTGCATCGCGCAGGCCGCCCGGACAGCTCCCGGGCTGCCGCCGCGCGGGACCCAGACGAGGACGACGGAAAATGGCAACGCATCGGGTGGGCGGCGAGGTCGATGCCACGTGCACGCGCTGCAAGATGGAGCTGGCCCATACCATCCTGGCGATGGTCGGACAGAAGGTCGCTCGGGTGCGCTGCAACACGTGCGGGAGCGACCACGTGTACCGCGGCACGCAGACCGCGTCTCGGTCCGTGGCCTCCCGGACACGCGCTGCCCCGGCGGAGAAGACCCAGCGGTCGGTCATCGGGTGGGACGCTCAGCTCGCCGCGCTCGACGTCGGGAAGGCCCAGGACTACCGGCCGGACCAGTCCTTCACCGTCGACCAGGTGGTCCGTCACCCCACCTTCGGCCTCGGAATCGTCCGGGCCGTGCGGCAGGACAAGATGGACGTGGCCTTCAAGAGCGCCGAGCGCACACTGGTGCAGGGTCGCGGCCCAGGCACGGTCCGCCCCTCCTTCGCCCCACCCCACCGGCCGGAGGACGCTCCGGAGGCGGGAGACGAACCTGACCGGGCGTGAAAGGCTGGTAGCCTCGGGCGCCGCCGCCACGTGCGCCCCGTTGCCCTTCCCGGACTCCTGACCGTCCTCCTCTGCCTCGAGGCGCAGGCCGCGCCAGTGGTGGAAGCCGAGCCCTCGCGCGTCGTGCTCGGACCCCGCGCCCGCGCCGAGATCACCGTGCGCAACGGGGGGCCCGGCCTCCGCGGCGCGGTCTCCATGGGGACGCTGACCGCGGCGAGCTCGGGCGACGAGTTCACCCGCTTCGTCTGGACCCCGCCGCCGGATGCGCGCGCCCCGGCCCTCGTCCTCTTCGCCTTCTGGACCGGGGAGGCTCCCACGCTGGCCGACGTCACCGTGCTCGCCCTGCCCTGCTCCGGCCGCACCGAGCTGGCGATCGAGACCGAGCCCTCGGCGCAGGTGACGGTGGAGGTGGCGGGGGCGCGCTTCGG
>DASXGF010000665.1:0-5218 GCA_036489275.1 Myxococcaceae bacterium
ACCCCGTGTTTTTGGCCCCCAGAAACACCAAAGCCCCACCGCGGTAAGTCTCGGTAGGGCTTCAGCATTTCGGGAGTTGCGGGGGCCCGCTTTTGGGGCTGCCACAGACCACGTTCCGCGCGTTGGTGAGTTCGTCACGCGGCTCCACAACGGTCCGCGTTCTTCCGCCCAAGCGGGCCGCCTGAACACAGCGCCTGGCCCAAAGTCCCGGCTACGCCCGGTCGGCACAAGCCTACGCTGCTCGAAGACCAGCCGAAGCCCCGCCCTATTCGCCCAGCAGCTGCGAGGCGCGGGCGAGGTACCACTTCGCCTGCTGTGCGTTGCGCTCGGCGAGTGCCGCCCGCGCGGCATCGACCATCCGGGCGGCGTCATTGGCCCTGGCGGCCTCGTTGACGGCTCCCGAGGTGGTGGCCGAAGCCGCCGTCCGTCGAAGCGAAGCGCTGGTCTGGGAGAGGCTGGCCGGGTCCCAGTCCCCGGTGGTCTGCAGCGCCTGCGCGGTGCCGTCGATCGAACCGCGGGCGTCCTGCACCACCGCATCCCGATCGATACGTGCTTGCTGTTCGTAGGCGCGGGCCTGCTCCTGCGCCTGCTGCTGCGCGAGCAGCGCTTGCTGTGCCGCGGTCTGCGCCCGTGCCTGTTCGAGCAGCGCCTGCCCAATGCCCTCGATGGACCCGGCAGCGGAGGCATCGGTGATGGTCCCGTCCGTTCGGGCGCTGGCGAGGGCGTTCGTCCGGGCGGCAACACCCGCGTCGAGGGGGGGATCCGGTTCACGCACCTCTCGCCGGGTGTCTGGCTCCTCGGTCGTGACCGGGCGCGGAGAAGGCTCGATGCCGGTGGTCGAGGCGCCGCTCAGGACGTCGGGGAACTCGGGAGCCACGTAAACCGAGGAGAGTGTCAGGTCCTGTCTTTGGACCATCTGCGGCGGCGGCCCCGCGGCCTCGGTGGAAGTGGCCGGCGCGGGCGAGTGAGCAGTCAGACGCGCGCCGGCGACTAGCGAGGCCATGAGGACCCACACGGCCAGGCGCCCCTTCTTCAGCATCCCTGCCCGCGCTCGGGTTAGAGCGCTCGAGAGTCGGCCTAGACGAGACGCCATCCGGTGAGGCGCACTTCCCGGTCGATTTGACCGGTCGCCCTCCGGAATGGCGCTGACATATTTCTCGAGCATCGCAAGGGTGAGGGTCGCCGGACCGGAACCTGTTTCATCACGGCGGGCGCGCCGGAGTGACCCCCGTCACTTGCCTGGCCCCCGGGAAACATCGGGCCGGCTCGTGACAACCGAACCCTGACCGGATGACTCGGGCGGGAATTCTCGTCCCGGCATCCTGCAGGCGCGAGGCGCCGAAGGGAGTTTGCACATGCTGACGATCGGGAGTGCCGCGCCCGCGCTGGTTCTCGCTGGTTCGGGGCGACGGGCGACGAGCCGCCTGTCCTCGGGATGACCACCATGTCCGGGGAAAGCCAGGAGCGCTCGACGCGCTGCACGCGCGGTACGATGAACCGCCGGGCCCGCTCGACACACCGGGTCCCGCGCCGGGCGCTTCTGATGCTCGCGACGCTGCTCTCCACCGCTCCGTCCCTCGGAGCGCAGGAGCCGGGGCCGCCTGCGATCGCCGAGCCGGCGGGCTCGCCCGATGCTGGCACAGCTCCGGCGCCCTCTGCGCCTGCGACCGTTCCGGGCGGGAGCGAGTCCGAGCTGCAGACGGCGGCGCAACGGCCTCCCCGGCGCGAGGTTCCGAATTACCGGCAGCTGGATCCCGTCCCGACCACCGCCGGCGACGTCCTCATCTGGGTGCCGCGGGTCGTTCTGCTCCCGGGATATCTCGTGACCGAGTACGCGCTCCGGGTTCCGGTGGGGGCGTTCTCCACCGCGTCCGAGAAGGGCAACTGGGCGGGGAAGGCCTTCAACTTCTTCGCCTTCGGGCCGGATCACAAGGGCGGGATCTTGCCGACCTTCTCGTTCAACACCGGGTTTCGGCCGACCATCGGCGCGCACTTCTGGTGGGGCGACACCTTCGTCGCCGGGAACACCCTGACTGCGGATGTCGCCTGGGGTGGAAGCGACTGGATCCGCACCGCGATCGGCGACCAGTACCGCTGGTCATCCACCGACGACGTCGCGTTCAAGGTGTTCTGGCAGCGGCGCCCGGACAACGTCTATTTCGGCATCGGACCCGACACCTCGGACAACTTTCGCTCCCGCTACGGGACCGACCACATCGAGGGCCGGGTGACCTACACCCATGCGCAGAAGCTCGGGGTCCGCTTCGAGAGCCATGCCCGGATCTACCGGACCGTGTTCCGCGACTACCACTGCTGCAACGACCCCACCGTCACCGAGCGCGTCGAGAACGGTGAGCTGTCCCAGCCTCCGGGCTTCGGGGAGAACACCACCGCCGCCGAGATCGGCGGCCTGCTCGTCCTCGACACGCGCAACCCCGACCCTTACACGAACCGGAGCGGTTTCCGGATCGGCGTGACCGCGGCACCCGCCGTCGACGTCACACGGGGGTTCGACCGTTCCTGGATCCATTACGGAGGGCTCGTCGAGGGCTCCTGGGACGTCACCGGGAAGGGGCGCGTCCTCAGCCTGGGCGTGTTCACCTCGTTCGCGGACGCGCTCGGGAGCGAGCCCGTGCCGTTCAATGAGCTGGTCACGGTGGGCGGGGCCGAGCCCTTTGCCGGCTTCCTCAACGGACGGCTCCGGGACCGGAGCGCCATTGCCGCCCAGCTGTCGTACCGCTGGCCGGTCTACGCCTGGATCGACGGCGTGGCCGCGGTCGGGTTCGGGAACGTGTTCGGAAAACACCTCGAGAACTTCCGCTGGGACAGCCTCCGCCTCTCCGCCGACATCGGAGTCCGAACCGCGGCCGCCTTCGGGCGGAGCAGCTTCCAGATGGTGTTCGGTATGGGCAGCGAGCCCTTCAGCCAGGGCCTCCGGCTCACTTCCTTCCGCTTCGCGCTCGGAGTCACCTATGACCTCTAGGAAAACCGAGGTGCTGCTGGTCCTTTCGCTGACCCTCCTTGGCTGCAGCTCCGGGCCCCGGCACTTCTCGACCGCGCCGGTGCTGTGGACCGACGAGGACCGGCGTCCCTTCCTCCCGCGGCCGGAAGAGACCTACGTCCCGCTCTACTGGGACGGGGCGGACCACATCTTCTTCCGGCCAATCTCTCACGCCTTCCTGCTCGAGACCGGACGGGAGGCGGTCGACGTCAACGCCATGGACGAGGTGCCCGACTCCAGCTGGTTCGTGAATCGCCTCTCGCGTCAGCGGATGTCGACCGAGGAGATCGCCCGCGGGGCGTGCGACCACCCGACGCCCGAGGGGGCGCTGCCCTGGAGGGTGGTCGGGGCGAAGATGGACGGGGACAACCCCGGCTTCCGGATCCGCGCCGCCACTGGACGCATCTACGTCGTGAAGTTCGACAGCACCGATCAGTGGGAGCGTGCCTCCGCCGCGGACGTGGTGGGCAGCCGCCTGTACCACGCCGCCGGATTCCAGGTGCCGTGCAACCGGGTGGTGTACTTCCGTCCGGAGGACCTCGAGCTTCCGGAGAAACCCATCCAGGGTCCCGGAGACAAGCCGCTCACGCGGGAGCGCATCACCGCCATGCTGGAGCACCTCCCCCGGGAAGCCAACGGCACCCTCCGGGCGCTGGCCAGCGAGTTCCTTCCCGGGAAGCCGCTCGGACCCTGGCTCTACGAGAGCCGATGGGGCGACGACCCGAACGACGCCGTACGGCACGAGGATCGGCGCGAGCTCCGCGGCTCGCGGCTGCTGGCGGCGTGGCTCCAGCACCACGACGCGCGCTCACAGAACACGCTGATGATGTGGAGCGAGGACGGCAGGGCCGGCGGCCACGTCGAGCACTACATCATCGACTGGGGCGACTGCCTCGGCGGGCTCACCCAGTGGGACAGCATCTCCCGCCGTGTCGGGCATGCCTACTACATCGATTTTGGATACATGGCAGCGGACTTCTTCACCTTCGGCGCGATCGAGCGGCCGTGGGAGCGCGCGGAGTTCGGGCCGGCGGGGAAGATCTTCGGCTATTACAGCGAGCGCGAGTTCGACCCCGAGGGATGGCACGTCGGGTATCCCAACGTCGCGTTCTCGTCGATGCAGGAGCCGGACGGAGCGTGGATCGCGCGGATCATCGGCCGGTTCGACGATGCCGCCATTGCGGCGGTGGTGGGCGAGGCTCGGCTGAGCAGCCCGGTTGCCCGGAGCGAGCTGGAGCGCATCCTCCGGAGTCGGCGAGACACCATCGTGCAGCGGTACCTGGGTCGGCTGTCGTCGCTGAGCGAGCCGACGGTGGACGGCCGGCAACTCTGCTTCCGCGATCGCGCCGCGGAGACCGTCCTGGGCTCGGCGCCTGCTCCCTCGGCCCGGGTCTGGTTCTCCGCGAACACCGCCGCGAGCCTCCCCGTCCAGCGCCGCCCCGGTGGCGAGCTGTGCACCGAGCTCCCGGCGCTGGGGGCCGCGCAGCAGATCGTCGAGCTCTCCAGCGGCCGTCCCGGCCAGGGTCCGCTCCTCGTCCACGTCCAGGTCGAACCCCAGCCGCGGGTGCTGGGAGTGCAGCGTCCGGAAATGGCGGGGTCCCCGCTGTAATCCCCTGTCTGGGGACGACGTTGTTCCGCGTTTCGCGACACTAGGCCGAAACGATTCTCCCCCTCGGCGCGTCTATCCAGCGAGGGCCGGGATTTCCCGGCCGAGAACTCGTTGTCATGGCCATCTCACTCACGCCGTCGCAGCTGAAAGCCATCTGTCCCGAGGCGCCTGCCAGCGCGACGCTCCCGCTGAACCTGGTGCTGACACGGACGGGCAGCGTCACCCACCTGCGCGCGGCGATGCTGATCGCGCAGCTCGCGGCGACCTCACAGGCTTCCGCCAGCTGGAAGAGGCGGATGGCCGGTCACGGCCATCGGCGCCCTACTTCGGGCGCGGGTGGATCCGGCTCACCGGCCGCAAGCAGTACCGGCAGGCCGCCGCCGCCTTAGGCCTGGATCTCCTGCGACATCCCGAGCTCGCCACGGCGCACAACGTGGAGCTCACCGCCTGGGTCTGGAACGCCCAGCAGCTGCATCGCTTCTCCGACGTCGGCGATGTCGAGGGGTGTACCCGGGCTCTCGCCGGCGCGGCCGCCAGCCCGGACCGCCTCACCCTCACGCGGGCACTGTACGAACGCGCATGCCGGTGCTGGCCGGGGCGCACGAACT
>DASXGF010000720.1:0-3952 GCA_036489275.1 Myxococcaceae bacterium
GCATCGGCCGCGCCGGTCACCGCATCGACGCTCCCAGCACCGGTGTCATCTTCCCCAAGTACCGCGGCGACCTGGTCGCCTGCGCCGCGCTGACCCAGGCCATGACCGACGGCCGGGTCGAGGCCACCCGACATCCGCGCAACCCGCTGGATGTGCTCGCCCAGCAGGTGGTGGCCATGACCTCGGTCGAGCCGTGGGGCGTGGATGCGCTCTACGCGGCGGTCCGGGGTGCGGCTCCGTTCGCCGAGCTGGGCCGCACGGTGTTCGAGAACGTGCTCGACCTCCTCTCGGGCCGCTTCGCCTCGGACGGCTTCGCCGAGCTGCGCCCGCGGGTCACCTGGGACCGGGTGGCGAACACGGTCATTGCCCGGGAGGGCGCCAAGCGGATCGCCATCGTCAACGGCGGGACCATCCCCGACCGGGGGCTCTACGGCGTCTTCCTCGCCGGCGGGGAGAAGACCCACGCTCGGGTGGGGGAGCTCGACGAGGAGATGGTCTTCGAGAGCAAGGTCGGCGAGGTCTTCCTCCTCGGCGCCTCGTCGTGGCGGATCGAGGAGATCACCCACGACCGTGTCCTGGTCTCTCCCGCGCCGGGACAGCCGGGGAAGATGCCTTTCTGGCACGGGGATGCGGCGGCGCGTCCGCTGGAGACGGGCCAGCTCATCGGCCAGCTCGTCCGCGAGCTGCGTGAGATCCCGCGCGCCGCGGCGGTGTCCCGGCTCGTCCGGACGCACCAGCTCGAGCGGCAGGCGGCGGAGAACCTCCTGCAGTACCTCGAGGACCAGGCGCGGGCGACCGGCGAGGTCCCCGACGACCGGACGCTGGTGGTGGAGCGCACGCGCGACGAGCTGGGTGACTGGCGGGTGTGCATCCTCTCGCCCTTCGGCAGCCGGGTGCACGCGCCCTGGTCGATGGCCCTGACCACGCGAGTGCGGGAGCGGCTCGGGCTGGACGTGGAGACGATGTGGACCAACGACGGCATCGTGGTCCGCTTCCCGGACACCGAGGCGCCGCCCGACGTCGAGGTGCTGCTCCCCGGACCGGACGAGGTGGAGGGGCTGGTGCTGCGCGAGCTCGGCTCGACGGCGCTCTTCGCCGCCAAGTTTCGCGAGAACGCCTCCCGGGCGCTGCTCCTTCCGCGGCGCCGTCCTGGAGTGCGAACTCCGCTCTGGCAGCAGCGGAAGCGCTCGGCGGACCTCCTCGCCGTCGCGGCGGGGTTCCCCACCTTCCCGCTGCTGCTGGAGACCTACCGCGAGTGCCTGCGGGACGTGTTCGACATGCCCGCCCTGGTGGGAACGCTCCGCGCGGTCCGGGAGCGGTCGATGCGGGTGAGCACCGTGGAGACGGCGACACCGTCACCCTTCGCCGCGTCGCTGCTCTTCGGCTTCGTCGCCAACTACATCTACGACGGGGACGCCCCGCTGGCCGAGCGGCGGGCCCAGGCGCTGTCCATCGACCAGGCGCAGCTCCGGGAGCTGCTCGGGGAAGCCGAGCTGCGCGAGCTGCTCGACGTGGACGTGCTCGCGACGGTGGAGGCAGAGCTGCAGCAGCTCGAGCCGCGCTTCCGCGCCCGGGGGATGGACGGGATTCACGACCTGCTCCTCCGGGTGGGGGACCTTTCGCAGGAGGAGCTCCGCGCCCGGTGCACCGGGGCGCTGGTGGCCTCGGGGATCGACGACCTGGTCAGGGCCCGGCGTACCGTGCTCCTCCGGGTGGCGGGGGTTCAGCGCCACGTTGCGGTCGAGGACGCTGCGCGCTACCGCGACGGGCTCGAGCTGCCCCTGCCCCCGGGTTTGCCGGACGCGCTGCTGGTCCCGATCAAGGACCCGCTGGGGGACCTGGTCTCGCGGTATGCGCGCACGCACGCGCCGTTCACCACGGAGGAGGTGGCGGCGAGGTTCGGGCTTCCGGTGGCGAGGATCGAAGGGGCGCTCGAGGCGCTGGTCCGTCGTGGTCGGCTGGTCGAGGGCGCGTTCCGTCCCAACGGCACCCGGCGGGAGTGGTGCGACGTGGACGTGCTCGCGGGGGTCCGGCGACGGTCGCTGGCCCGTGCGCGGCATGCGGTGGAGCCGGTCGAGCCGCGGGTCCTGGGCCGCTTTCTGACCCACTGGCACGGCATCGCCCGCCCCCGGCCGGGGCTGGATGCCGTGCTGGACGTGGTGGAGAGGCTGCAGGGCTGCGCGTTGCCCGCCTCGGTGATGGAGAGCGAGATCCTGCCCGCCCGCGTCGAGCGGTACACGCCGGGCGACCTGGACACGCTGCTCGCCGCGGGCGAGGTGGTCTGGGTGGGCGTCGAGCCGATCGGAGAGCGGGACGGGCGAGTCGCGCTCTACCTCACCGACCATCTGCCGCGGCTGGTCCGGCCGCCCGGGCCGCGGCTCGACACCGAGCCTCTGTCCGAGCGCGCCCGGGCGGTGCTCGAGGTGCTCCGGACGCGGGGGGCGAGCTTCTTCTCGGCGGTGCACGACGCGGCCGGCGGAGGGTTTCCGCGGGAGACGCTCGAGGCGCTCTGGGAGCTGGTCTGGAAGGGGCTGGTCACCAACGACACGTTCCGGGTGCTGCGGGCATACACCACGCCCGTGCCGGAGCGCGCGAGCCGCCGCATCGGCACCGGCGGTCACGTCTTCCGGAGCCGCCGCACAGTGCCTCCGTCGGCCGAGGGACGGTGGTCGCTGCTGGAGGAGCGGACCCAGGCGGCGGTCGGAACGACGGAGTGGGCCGCGGCCACCGCGCAGCAGCTGCTCTCGCGGCACGGGCTGGTCACCCGCGAGGTGGCGCAGGCGGAGGGGCTCCCGGGTGGCTTCTCCGCGGTGTACCCGGTGTTCCGCTCGCTCGAGGACGGCGGGCGGGTGCGCCGCGGGTACTTCGTCTCCGGCGTGGGAGCGGCGCAGTTCGCGCTGCCTCCTGTGCTCGACCTGCTCCGGTCGCTGCGCGAGCTTCCCGAGGAGCCGGAGGTGACTGTGCTCGCCGCGACCGACCCGGCGAACCCCTACGGCACGCTCCTTCGCTGGCCGGCGCTGGACGGGGCGCAGGCGCGCGGGCCGTCGCGGTCGGCGGGGTCGCAGGTCGTGCTGGTGGACGGAGCGCTGGCGGCCTTCGTCGCGCGAGGCGGCCGGCAGGCGTGGGTGTGGCTGCCGGAGACCGAGCCTGACCGCGGCCGGGTGGCCCGGGCGGTGGCCTCGGCGCTGGGGACGGTGGCGGCGCGGAGCCTGCTGGACCGGCGCGGGGGGATGATGCTCGAGGAGGTCAACGGCGTACCCGCCGTGGAGAGCCCGCTCGCGCTGTACCTCGCCGAGGCGGGCTTCACGCCGTCGTCGCTGGGATTCCACCTGCGCCGCCGCCCTCGCGAGGTGTCTGGCACCTCGTTGGCGTGATTCGTGCTTCGTGCGCTGGGCGTGCAGGAGGGGGGAGGCACTTGGCACGACCAATCCGGATGTTCGAGGCGGAACTTCCTTATTTTCTGACGGTCCGCTGCCTTCACGGGCGTCTGTTCCTCCGTCCGTCGGAACGGACGAACGAGATCCTCGGTGGCGCGCTTGCCCGGGCAACGCGACTCGCGGGGATCGAGGTCTTTGCGTTCGTGTTTGCCTCGAACCACGTTCATCTCCTCGTCCGAGGCCCACCCTCCAAGATCTCTCCGTTCATGCAGCACCTCCTGACGAACATCTCGAAGAAGGTCGGGGCGCTCGTCGGCTGGCGCGGCGCCTTTTGGGAACGGCGCTACTCCGCGGAGCCGGTCCTCGACGAGGAAGCCCTGCTTGACCGTATTCGATACATCCTCGCGCATGGGGTGAAGGAGGGACTCGTCGCGACGTGCGAGGAGTGGCCAGGGCTTAGCTCCCTCTCGATGATGCTCGACGGAGAGCCGCGTCGGTTCCGATGGTTTCAATGGTCCGACCGATGGAGGGAACGAAAGCTCGGGAAGCCCTGTGCACGGTTCGATGACAAGTGC
>DASXGF010000721.1:0-5434 GCA_036489275.1 Myxococcaceae bacterium
TCAACCCCTTCGTCCGGATGAACTTCCTCGCCAGCCCGCCGCTGGTGGTCGCCTACGCCATCGCCGGTGAGATGGACCTCGACCTCGTCACCCAGCCGCTCGCCGTGGACCGCAACGGCAACCCGGTCTACCTGAAGGAGATCTGGCCCTCCGACCAGGAGATCCGCGAGGCCATCGCCGCGCACGTCAAGCCGGAGCAGTTCCGGAACCAGTACGCGCACGCGATGGAGGGCGACGAGCGCTGGCGCGAGCTCCAGGTCCCGGCCTCGAACACCTTCTCCTGGGACGGCAAGAGCACCTACGTCCGCCGGCCGCCGTTCTTCGAGAACCTGCCGAAGGAGCCGCCTGCGGTGCAGGACATCCGGGGCGCGCGCGTGCTGGCGCTGCTCGGCGACTCCGTCACCACCGACCACATCAGCCCGGCGGGGAGCATCGCCAAGTCGAGCCCGACGGCGCGCTACCTGATGGAGCAGGGCGTGGAGCCGAAGGACTTCAACTCCTACGGCAGCCGTCGCGGCAACCACGAGGTGATGGTGCGCGGGACGTTCGCCAACATCCGACTCCGCAATCTCCTGGTTCCGGGGGTGGAGGGCGGAGTCACGGTCCATCACCCCAGCCGTGAGCGGATGAGCATCTACGACGCGGCGATGAAGTACGCGGCGGAGAAGACTCCGCTCCTGGTCATCGCCGGCTCGGAGTACGGGACGGGAAGCTCGCGCGACTGGGCCGCGAAGGGGACGTTGCTCCTCGGGGTTCGCGCGGTCATCGCCAAGAGCTTCGAGCGAATCCACCGCAGCAACCTCGTCGGAATGGGCGTGCTCCCGCTGCAGCTCGACGCGGGCGTGGATGCCTCGACGCTGGGTCTCACGGGCAAGGAGACGTTCGACATCGCCGGCGTGGCCGAGGGGCTCACTCCCGGAAAGCGGCTCACGGTGAAGGCCACCGGCGAGCAGGGGACGAAGGAGTTCACGGTCACCTGCCGGATCGACACCCCGAACGAGCTCGACTACTTCCGGCACGGCGGCATCCTGCTGTTCGTGCTCCGGCAGCTGGCGAAGAGCTGAGGGGCCGCTCCGCCTTCAGTGCGCGGCGGCGTCCTTGCGGCGTCGCTTGTCGAGGTACATCCGGCTGTCAGCCTCGGAGAGCAGGTCCTCCAGCGGATCCGGATGCCCCGGGTCGAACGCCGCCACCCCGGTGCTGAAGCGGAGCTGGAAGTCCCGTCCCGGCCGGCCGTTGAGCGCGTCGAGCCGTGTGCCGAGGCGGGAGAGGAGGTCGCCCTCGCGTACCACCGAGGAGTCGGTCACCAGCACGACGAACTCGTCCCCGCCCAGGCGCGCCACGACGTCGCGCTCGCGGAAGGTGGACTTGAGGACGGTGCCCGTCTCGACCAGGGCGCCGTCGCCGGCGGCGTGGCCCAGCCGGTCGTTGATTCCCTTCAGGTCGTCCAGATCCACGAAGATGATCAGCATCGGCCGGCGGGCGAGCGCCGCGGCGTCGAGCTGGGCGCGGGCGAGCTGGAAGAAGCCGCGGCGGTTGTAGAGCCCGGTGAGCTCGTCGATGAGCGAGAGGTTCTGCTCGTGGAAATGGCCGTTCGCCTCGCCGGCATGCAGGCGCGCCCGCTCGGTGACGTCGCGCCAGAGCCAGAGCTGCTCGGCGCGGCGGCCCTCCACCACCACCGGAAGGACGTCGGATTCCAGGACCCGCCCGTCGGCCATCCGCCACCACTCGCCGAGGACCGGGCCTTCGTGGCCGAGCAGCTCGGCGGCGCGGGCGACGAAGTGGGCGCTGTCGGCGAACGACTCGCCGAGCCGCTCGCAGAGCTCGGTGAAGGACACCCCCTCCAGCGTCGTGGCCTGCGACTGGAGCGCGAAGAGGCGGCAGAACGCCGGATTCGTGGCGAGCACCCGGCCGTGGGTCCCGACGACCAGGACGGCGTCGCCGGTGGCCTCGAGCAGTGTTCGCCAGAGCGCAAACGAATGCGGCGCCGCGTCCGGCGGAGCGGGATGGCTGGTGAACACGGACGTCTCCAAACGGGGGTACCCGCACAAGATGGTATTGCGGCCCGCTGACGGCATGGGCCGGAGCACCCTCGTCCAATTCCGTTCACGCTGTGCCGCTACGCTCTGTCCACTTTCGCCGTGGCGCGGGCCGCGGCCGGGGACCACTGTGATGCCGCGGCCTTGAGCATCAGACTGCCGGAGCCCTGAGGCATTGGACCGTGCGCCCCGGCCGCCGCGGCCATGACCCACGGAAAGGGTGTCACGCAGCCACGCGGGGCCTCGCCAGGGCGGCCACGCGGGCGACGAGCACTTCCGGCTCCACCGGTTTCGTCAAGTAATCCTGGAACCCGGCGTCGAGGGCCCGGAGGCGGTCCTCGGGCCGGGCATAGGCGGTGAGCGCGACGGCGGGCAGCGCTCCGGCCTGGGCGTTGCCGCTGCGCCGGAGCTCGCGGATGAGCGCGCAGCCGTCCATCCGTGGCATGGCCACGTCCGAGACCAGGAGGTCGGCGTGGTTCACGGCGAGCCACTGGAGGGCCTCCTCGGCATCCGCCAGGGGAACGACCTCCGCGCCGTGCGCCTCGAGCATCGACGCCACCATGTCGCGGCTGTCGGCCTCGTCGTCCACCACCACGAGGCGGAGGCCGGCAAGGCTCACCCGCTGTCCCCCGGGAGCGTCGGCCAGCGCGCGCTCGAGCGGAGCGGCGGCGCCCAGGGGCAGCCGCAGGGTGAAGGTCGCACCGCCCCCCTCGCCCGCGCTGGCCGCCGAAACCGTCCCGCCGTGGAGCTCCACCAGGTGCCGGACGATGGCCAGCCCGAGACCGAGGCCGCCATGTGCCCGGGTGGCCGTGGCGTCGGCCTGCCGGAAGCGCTCGAAGACGTGGGGGAGGAAGTCGGCGGGGATGCCCTGGCCGGTGTCGCTCACCGTCAGCGTGACGGTGCGGTCGCGAACCTCCATCGAGACCGACACCCGGCCGCCCCGCGGGGTGAACTTCACCGCGTTGGAGAGGAGGTTCCAGAGGATCTGGTGCAGCCGCTCGGGGTCTCCCTCGAGCGTGCAGGGCTGGACCGAGGCGTGGAGCTGGACACCGCGGCCGTCGGCCCCGGGGCGGATGGATTCCACCGCCGACTCGACGATGCGCCCGAGGTCCGCGCTCTCGACGTTGAGCCGGGTCTTGCCCGAGACGATGCGGCTCACGTCGAGCAGGTCCTCCACCAGCCGCGTCTGCGCCCGCGCGTTTCGCTCCAGCGTCTCCAGCGCACGGGTCTGCTTCTCGGTGCTGAGGCCGCCGCGGCGCAGGAGGCGTGTCCAGCCGAGGATGGAGGCCAGCGGCGTACGGAGCTCGTGGCTCACCGTGGCCAGGAACTCGTCTTTCGCGCGGTTGGCCTCCTCGGCGCGCTGGTAGAGCTCGGCGTTGTCCATCGCCAGGGCCGCACGGCGGGCGAGCTCCTCCACCAGCGCCAGGTCCAGTCGCTCGAAGCGCCGCCCGCTCCGCACGGTGAGGAAGCTGATGACCCCCAGCGTCCGGCCGCGGGCGGAGAGCGGCGCGCACACCAGCGAGGTGGGGCTGATCCGCTCGAAGAGCCGGAGGAGCTCGGTCTGGCCGGCGATCTCCAGCTTGACCGCCGCGGGCAGACGCTCGCGGAGCACCGACCGGCGCGTCCGCAGCGCCTCCATCACCGGCGAATCGGGGTCGGTCCGCGGTGGAAGGCGGCGGAAGCCCTCGAGCACGTCGTCCTCCACCCGCCCCGCGACCTCCACGCGCCGGAGGACCCCCGCCTCGTCCATGAGATCCACGATGCAGATGTCGGCGAAGGTCGGGATGGCCATCTCGCCCACCGCGCGCAGGGTGGCCTGGTAGTCGAGGGTGTTGGAGAGCTCTGCAGCGCCGCCGGAGAGGATGCGCAGCGCCTCCTCCTCGCGGTGGCGGGTGGTGACGTCGATGCTGGTGCCCACCCACTCGCGGATGAGGCCGTCCGCCCGGAGCAGGGGGATTCCACGCGAGGCCACGGTGGCCCAGCCCCCGGAGGCCTTCCGGACCCTGAACTCGATCTCGAAGCGCCGTCGCTGCGCGATCGCGTCGGACCAGGCCTGCGACGCGTGGGCGAGATCGTCGGGGTGAACTGCGTCCACCCAGCCCAGGCCCAGCATCTCCTCCGGCTTCTGGCCGGTGAGCGCGCACCAGCTCGGGATGACCTGCCGCATCTGCCCGTGCCAGTCCGCGACCCAGACGATGTCGGCGTGCGTCTGGACGATGCTGCGGAAGCGCTCCTCGCCCAGCTCCAGCCGCAGCCGCTCGGCCTCCAGCTCCTCTGCCAGCGCCATCCGCTCGCGGGTCAGAGCATCGCTGCGGGCCCGCGCCGTGACCTGCTCGGTGACGTCGGTGGCGAAGGCCAGTACGCCGTCGATGTCGCCGTCGCGGCCGCGCACCGGAAGGATGGCGAGATCGAACCACCGGCGCTCCGACCCGCCCGGGGTCGCGATGGGCAGCGGGTGCTCCCGGTCGCGGTAGGGCGCACCGGTGCGCAGCACCTCGCGCATCGCCCGGAGCAGCGGGTCGTCCCGCCATTCCGGGTGGGCGTCGGCGATGGGGCGACCGAGGAGCTCGCGTCCCGGGTGGCGCGCCCGGTAGAGGTCGTTGACGAACTCGAAGACCAGATCGGGCCCACGGAGGTACGCCATCTCCGCCGGCACCCGCGCCAGAAGCGACTCCAGCTCCGCCCGTCGCTGCTCGGTGCGGTCGCGGTCCTCCTCGGCGTCCCGGAGCGCGTCGCGGGTCTCGGTCTCCTGGGTGAGGTCCCAGAAGTGCACCACCAGAAGCGAACCGGCGCGCGTCGCGTTGACCCGGAAGAAGCTCTTCCCGAGCCCGATGTCGTGCTCGACGCGGCGATCGGTGGGCTCACCGGTCTCCATCGTCCGGGCGTAGCTCGGCAACAGTCCCCAGCGGTCCGCCTCGGGAGCGCGCTCGCGCACGGCCCGCGCCACCTCGGCGGGCGGTGTCCCCATCGCGCGATCGGCGAGGGGATTGGCGTACACGGAGCGGAAGTGCACCACCCGGGTGCCTTCCCAGATCGGGGCGAACACGAAGACCGGGACCGGACTCTGGTCGTAGAGGGTCGCCAGGACCTCCGGGGTGAGCTCGGGCATGACGGGTGGGCTGAAAGAATTATCCCCACACCGTCCGAGCTGCGCGATAGGTGCCGATGTGGGCGCGCACCGTCGCTTCGAGCGGACGAGCATACCCGCCCCCCAGCGTGACCACCACGGGCACTCCGGAGCGTCGCATGGCCTCGAGGACGAAGGTGTCGCGCGCCTCCAGCCCGGCGTGGGTCAGCGAGAGACGTCCCAGCGTGTCCTCGGCGAGCGGGTCGACCCCGGCCTGGTAGTAAACGATGTCAGGTCGGGCGGCCTCCAGCACCCGCGGCAGGTGGCGGGT
>DASXGF010000757.1:0-2657 GCA_036489275.1 Myxococcaceae bacterium
GGACCTGGTCGCCGAGGGCGTGGACTGCGTGGTCCGCGGCGGCGACGTGCACGACCAGACGCTGATGGGTCGCCGGCTGGCCGAGTTCCCGGTGGTCACGTACGCAGCGCCTTCCTATCTGGAGCGACGCGGCACCCCCGCCTCGCCGGGCAAGCTCGCCGGCCACGTGTTCGTCAACTACTTCTCCTCGCGGACCGGCCGCGTCTTCGAGGTCGACTGGACACCGCCTGACGGCGGAGAGCCCCTCGTGCTCCGGCCGCCGCACGTCGTCGCCGCCAACGACGCGGACACGTTCGTCGCGCTCGCCACTGCCGGCCTGGGCATCGCGCAGGGGCCGCTGGGACGGGTGGTCCGCGAGCGCATTCGCCGCCGGGAGCTGCGGCTCCTCTTTCCGGGCTGGCGCCCGGCGCCTCTACCGGTCCACGCCCTCTATCCCGCGACCCGCGTGCTCCCCGCGCGGGTCCGTGTCTGGGTGGACTGGCTGGTGAGGCTGTACGCCGAGGAGGAGGCCGAGGCGAGGCGCTTCCTGGAGGAGGCGGAGCGGGCCGCCAGCCGCCGCCGATGATGGGGGGCAGGGCTTGCAGATGATTGCGCCTCTGGTTAATCATTGCGCGAGTCGACAACCGCGAGAGGAGCACGGACATGAAGAAGCCACCGGAAGGCTGGGCGCGCATCTGCCCGGCCGTTTTCTATGACGACGCGGCCAAGGCCATCGACTGGCTGTGCCGGGCCTTCGGCTTCGAGGTGCAGCTGAAGATCGAGGGCGAGGGCGGGCGCATCGAGCACTCGGAGCTGCGGTTCGGCGAGGGGCTGGTGATGGTCAGCACCTCCGGCGGGGCCTCCGAGCGCAAGACGGCGCTGCCGGCCCGGAGCCCGCGCTCGGTGGGCGGGACCAACACCCAGATGCTCGCCCTCTTCGTGGACGACGTGGACGCCCACTGCGCCCGCGCCCGCGCGGCCGGGGGAAAGATTCACGACGAGCCCACGACCAACGACTACGGCGACGACTACTGGAGCGACCGGACCTACCGGGTCGAGGACCTCGAGGGTCACCACTGGTGGTTCATGCAGCGGGTCCGGGAACAGACGCCGCGTGGCCGCTGACCTCGACCGGACGCTGGCCGCGCTGGCCGATCCGACCCGCCGGGCCATCGTCGAGCGTCTCCGGAGCAAGCCGCAGCGCCCGAGCGAGGTGGCCGAGGCGCTGTCGATGAGCCGCCCGGCGATGAGCCGGCACCTCCGGGTGCTCCGGCGAGCGGGCCTCATCGCCCAGGAAGCCCTCGAGGAGGACGCCCGCGCGCGCCTCATCCAGCTGCGGACGGAACCGCTCTCCCGGCTGCGGGCGTGGGTGGAGGACGTCGAGGCGATGTGGAATGACCAGCTCCAGTCCTTCAAGGCGCACGCCGAGCAGGTGCACCGGAGGCATCGCCGATGATCGAGCCGCGTCCCGGAGATCAGGCGCGAGCGACCGTGCTCGTCGCCGTGCCGCCCGACGTCGCCTTCCAGGTCTTCACCGAGGAGATCGATCAGTGGTGGCGGCGCGGCCTCAAGTACCGCATGGCGGGAGGCAACCGCGGCTTCATCCACCTCGAGCCCCACGTCGGCGGCCGACTCTTCGAGTCCTTCGAGGCGAAGGGACAGACCCGGGTCTTCGAGACCGGGACGGTCCGCGTGTGGGAGCCGCCGTCACGCCTGGTCTTCGAGTGGCGCGGCGTGAACTTCGTGCCCGGCGAGAAGACCGAGGTCGAGGTGCAGTTCGTGCCGAGCCCGAGCGGAACGACGGTCACCGTGACCCACCGCGGCTGGGCGAGCCTCCGTCCGGACCACCCGGTGCGCCACGGCCACGAGGTGCCGGCGTTCATCCGGATGATGGGCCTGTGGTGGGGAGATCTCCTGTCCTCGCTGCGGGAGCATGCGGCATCGGCGAGAGGCGAGCGCGGCTGAGAGGTCAGTCCACGCGCCTGGCGCGCACGCGCCGGACGTCATGGCGGACGGCGCGCGCGATGAGGGCTAGTACGCCCGTCCGTCGATGAGGGTGATCTCGAGCGCGAGCGGGTCCAGCCCCTCGACGCAGCCGAGGTTGAAGCGCAGCCATCCCGGCTTCTCGGTCGGGTCGTGGAACGGGTGGATGCCGCAGGTCCGGCAGAAGTAGTGGTTCACCATCCGGTCGCCGAAGAGGTACAGCGCGAGCGCGTCTTTTCCCTCGAGGAGCTCGATGTCCTGCGGCCCGAAATAGGCGACTGACATGACTGCCCCGCGGCGGATGCAGATCGAGCAGTTGCAGCGGATACCCCGGGTGATCTCCTCGCTCCGGAACCGGAAGCGCACTGCTCCGCAATGACACCGCCCGTCATAGCTCCGGACCATGGGACCGACCTCCGCTCTGTGCTAGTGGCCGGCCCATGATCGATCACGCCGGACTAAAGATCAGCGATCCCGTGAAGAGCCGGCGCTTCTACGAGGCCGCGCTCGCCCCCCTCGGCTACCGCGTGCTCAGGGAGATCCCGCCCGAGCACACCCATGGTCTGGTCGTCCTGGGCTACGGCGTCCCCCCGAAGCCGGACCTCTGGGTCGCGCAAGGCACTCCGGAGACGCCGCGGGTCCACATCGCCTTCCGCGCCGGCTCCAGGGCCGAGGTGGACGCCTTCCACCGCGCG
>DASXGF010000069.1:0-1761 GCA_036489275.1 Myxococcaceae bacterium
AGACCTGGCTCGCGCAGGACGAGGGGCAGCGGGAGAAGCTGTGGGCGGCGCGGCGGACGGTGAGCATCGCGCTGCGGAGTCTGGCGAAGCACAAGCTGTCCGAGGACCTGGTGGTCCCCCGCTCGCACATCCCGGAGATGATCGACCGCTGCAAGGCCATCGGGCAGGCGCTCGGGCTGACCGTGGCCACCTACGGGCACGCGGGCGACGGCAACCTCCACGCGAACATCCTCTTCGAATCGGCGGACGAGCGGCCCAAGGTGGACGAGGCGCTTCGCCAGATGGCGATGGTCGCCATCGAGCTGGGCGGCACCATCACCGGCGAGCACGGCATCGGCGTCGCCAAGAAGGACCTCCTGCCGCTCGAGCAAGCGCCCCCTGTCCTGGCCCTCCAGCGAAAGCTCAAGCAGCTCTTCGACCCCGAAGGGCTGCTGAACCCGGGCAAGTTCCTCCCGGACTGAATTCGAGGCCTGAGAGACCTCGTTTCCGCTGCGCAGACCGCACAGTCCGCTGCTGGGTTCGACGTCTCAGAGAACTCGTCTGGGTCGGCGAGGCCGTGACGGCTGACTCAGTCTCCTGGGCGCCGATCGCCGAAAACCCGAGCAGTTCCGGGATGTCAGACGTGTCCGCCCGGGCCTCGCAAGCGGACACGATTCCACACGTTAGCGGGAAGAATGCCCCGGTTCCTGGGCGTTGCGGTGCGGCGAAACCCTGGACGGCTTCGTGCGTCCAAGAAGCACCTCTGAAGACCCCTCGGGGTCCGAATCACTTCAGCAAATCCGACGAAAGGAGGTTTGAGACCCAATGCCCTCAGTTGCCCGCTCCGAAAGTCTTTCCTCGTACCTCCGCCAGATTGGCGGCCGCCCCCAGCTCACCCGCGAGCAGGAGTATGAGCTCGCCCGGCGCGCCCGCAAGGGTGACGCCTCGGCCCGCGACACCCTCGCGCTCTCGAACCTCCCGTTCGTGGTCGCGGTGGCGAAGAAGTTCGCGCACCGGGGTGCCCGGCTGGACGACCTCGTCCAGGAAGGCAACGTCGGCCTGATGAAGGCCATCGAGCACTTCGACCCGAAGAAGAACGTCCGCTTCGCCACCTACGCGGTGTGGTGGATCCGCGCGTACATCACGCGGTACCTCAAGGACAACCGCAGCCAGGTGCGTGGCGGCGAGTCCGAGCGCGGCTCGATGGTCGACTTCAGCCTCGACACGGCGATCGACGAGGATGGTGACACCACCTTCCTGGACCGCCTCGAGGAGCCCGGCGTCGGTCCTCAGGACACGTTCCTCGGCCGCGAGCAGGACGAGGACGTGCAGGAGGCGCTCGCCAAGGTTCGCAAGCGCATCGGTGACCTCGGCTGGGACATCGTCCAGGAGCGGCTGACGCAGGACAAGCCGCGCACCCTGGAGGAGCTCGGCCAGCGCTGGGGTGTGAGCCGCGAGCGCGTCCGTCAGGTCGAGCTCAAGACGAAGCACTTCCTCGCCCGGTACCTCTCCGCGTTCAACCAGGACGAGGAGCAGCTCGAGCCGCCGGCCGAGGCCGACGCCGCCTGACGTCGTTCGAGCGTGAGGCGTCCGCTCCGCCGGGTGCAGCGCTCCTGATCCGAGGAGGCTGACGCGCCGCGCCAGCCCCTCGGTGCTTCCTTGCGACTGGCGAGGGCCGCGTGTTACGCGGGCCGGACCCATGCGCTGGACGTCTCTCTTCTTTCTGCTGGTTTGTCCGGCGGTATGTCTGGCCGCGGACGCTGCAGACGCCGGGACTCCCAC
>DASXGF010000088.1:0-2150 GCA_036489275.1 Myxococcaceae bacterium
GAGGTCGCCTTCCTTCAGCTCGCGGAAAGCGGCGCCGAACGGTTGCTCCGTTCGCCGCGCCTTGACCCGCCGGTGAGCCCGGGCGCCGAAGATCTCCTCGTCGCTGAGGACCGCGAGCCCGCCGCCCGGGTCCACGAAGCCGTGGCTCACCTCGCCGGTGAAGAGGTGCGCCCAGATGCTCGGGTCGTGGAGCGCCGGCGTGTCGGCGAACGGCTCGGTGTGCGCCCGCACCATCACGTTCCGGTCGAGCAGCAGCCGCTTCACGCGGTCCACCTGCCCTGCAGAGCCGCAGGCGATCGCCGTGGCGATGCGCATCTCGCGCCAGCGCTCGAGTCGCTGCACGAGCGGGGTCAGCGCCCCTTCCTCGCCGTGGTGGCTGAGAATCGCCTGGCGGAGATCCGAGGTGGTCCCGAAGGTGAAGGCCACCGGGACGCCGCTCGCGGTGAGAGAGAGTCCCCCGCCCTCGATCACCGGGTAACGCGCGATCCCCGCGAGGAGGTCGTCATCGGACGCGAAGTGCGCCTCGGGCGGGAGCGCCAGGTCCTTGCGCGCGGTGGCCTCGGCCCAGACCTGGTCGATCTCGTTCCGCAGCTCCTCGGCCGCCCGCGAGACTCCGAGCGGGTCGTCGACGTAGATCAGCGGCTCGGCGGCCCAGTGCGGAAGGTAGTCGAGCACCATCCCCAGCCCGCCCTCGAAGAAGCCGGGGAGCAGCGCCTCCATGCCGTAGGCCGGGATCCCCTCGCGGATCCGGTCGAGCGTTTCGCGGAGCCGGCTGGTGGGAATGTCGATCCGCTCGGCGGCGGCGCGGGCGGCGGCCTCGGCAGCTGTCTTCGTCGTGTCGGTGAAGAGGACCTCGCGCGCTGGAATGAGCGTCGCTTCCTTCAGGAGCTCGGCGGTGCGCTGGGTGGCGGGGTCGAAGAGGCGGAGCGACTCGATGGTGTCGCCGAACAGCTCGATGCGGATGGGGCGCGAGTAGAGCGGACAGAAGACGTCGATGATCCCGCCGCGCGCGGAGAACGTCCCCAGGTCCTCGACGAGCGGCGAGGACTGGTAGCCCATGTGGGCGAGCCGGCGGAGGAGCGCGTCGCGGTCGAGGTCCTGGCCCACGCCGACCATCTCGCTCAGCGTGTCGAGCACGTCGGGCGGCAGCACCCGCTTGTGGAGCGCGCGCCAGCTGAGCACCAGCGCCGGGAAGCGCGTGCCCTGCCGCAGGTGAAAGAGGGCCCCGAGCCGCTCGGCGACGACGGCGGCGTCCGGCGTCAGCTCGTCCCAGGGAAGGACCTCGTCGCCGGGAAGCTGCAGCACGTTCGGCTCGACCAGCGTGCCGGGCCCGCCGAGGAAGAACGCCAGGTCCGAGGCCAGCTGCTCGGCCGAGTCCTCGTCCGCGGTGATGCACACCAACGGCGCGCGGAGTTCGTGCGAGAGCCGGGCGAGCACGTGTCCTCGCGCCGCGCCCTGGAGCCCGGTGGTGCGGACCCGGGTGCCCGGCCTGAGCTGCGCGCGCACCTGTCCCAGCGGATCGGCCGCGGGGACCACCTCGGGCACTGGCTGGGGCAGCGAGACGTGAGGCTCGGACATCGAGGGGGATGGAGCCTTTAAGACCGCGACCTTCAGCGGTCAACCGGCCCTGTCCGCTCGCGGGACGTCGTGTCCCGAGAACGCTCGGCAGCCTTCAACTCGGGCCGTGCCGGGTGGGCTCGGGGCGGAACGGGTGCTCGGGGCGGGCGGAGGAGGGTGCCAGACACCTCGTTACCGGAGGAGGGTGCCAGACACCTCGTTACGGGCAGCTTCGCGGCGTCGGGGCATCCTGTGGAGGTGCCTCCCGTGGAGGTTCCAGACACCTCGTTACGGGCGGCTGCGCGTGTGGGGCCCTCGGTCGAAGGTGCCCGGTCAAGGTGCCAGACACCTCCTTACGGGGGCTGCGCGGCGTCGGGGCATCCAGTCGAGGTGCCAGACACCTCGTTACCGCCGCTTCCCTCCCCAAGCCCCTGTTTTGCCTCGGGACTCGCCACACCCGCCGAGCCCAGTTCCCTCGGGACATCGCGCCGCGGTGCCAGACACCTCGTTACGGGCGCCGCGGTGCCAGACAGCTCGTCACGCGGCTCGACTCGGCACCCGCCCCGGTGCCAGAGACCTCGTTCCCCGCGGTT
>DASXGF010000625.1:0-4311 GCA_036489275.1 Myxococcaceae bacterium
TAGTACTCCTGTGTGGCGCCCTCGAACGGAAGGAGCGTGCCGCCGTAAATCTTCACCCCGGCGGCGCGGGCCTTGCGGACGAGCTGCCGGTAGCCCGCGATGAGCTCGTCCGCAGTCACCCGCGGCGCTTCCGGATGCACCGAGCCGGGGTAGCCGAGGTCGTTGATGCCCTCGAGCACGATGACCGAGCGCACCCCGGGGCGGCGGAGCGCATCTGCCTCGAAGCGAGCGAGGCCGCTCGGGCCGAACCCCTCGCGCAGGAGCCGGTTGCCGCTGATCCCAGCGTTCACGACCGTCACCGGGCCGCTGCCCGGCCTGCGCTCGAGACGTCCGGCGAGGACCGACGGCCAGGGCCGTGCCAGCACCCCCGTCCCCTCGGTGAGCGAGTCACCGAAGGCCACCACCACCGGAGTGCCGCGGGAGGGGGCGCCCACACCCGTCACATACCGGGCGACGGGGACCGCAGCCAGCGCGACCAGCCCCGCGGCGAACACGAGACGGAACGCCTGGGCACGGCTGATGGGGGGCACGCCGGGCATCGTCGCGAGCCTCGCACAGCCGACGAGGCGATCGGCCGGCGGAAAAAGGAAACCCCGGCGCCGGAGGGGTCCGGGCCGGGGTCTGCGACGCGGGTGCGCCGTTGCGTTCACATCTCGAGCGCCACGGCCACTCCGTGGAAGGTGGCCGCGATGCGGACCGCGTCGTTGACGTGGTCCTCGGTCAGACCGCCCTCAATGACCACCCGCTCGTGGGAGCGGACGCAGCTCTCGCAGCCGTTGATCGCGCTCACGGCGAGGCAGAACAGCTCGAAGTCGGTCTTGTTCGTCGCCACCTGCGCCAGCCTCTGCATCCTCAGACGCGCTGGCTTCTGGGCGTACTCGTCCCGGCCCACCATGTGGCGGAACCGGTAATAGACGTTGTTCATCCCCATCAGCGCCGCGGCGGCCTTGGCGTCCTCCACCACCTCGGGTGCGACGTGGACGAGCGCGTCCTCCAGCGTCGCCTGACGCAGCTGGGAGTTGCGCGCCGCGATGGCGCAGGCCACCGCGGTTCCCCAGATCTGCTCCTTCGTGAGCGCGTTCGGCTGCAGCACGCTCCCGAGGTTGAGCCGGAGATCCTTCGCCGCGTCAGGGATGGCGTTGCGCAGCGATTCCAGCGCGTTCATCAGCTGGCCTTCTTCATCTTCTGGCTGAGCGTCTCCTCGCCCTGCTTCCAGTTGCAGGGGCAGAGCTCGTCGGTCTGCAGGCCGTCGAGCACGCGGAGCACCTCGGCGACGTTCCGGCCCACGCTCAGGTCGTTCACGCTCGCCCAGCGGATGATGCCCTCGGGGTCGACGATGAAGGTCGCCCGGAGCGGAACCCCGTCGGTCTTGTGGAGGATGCCCAGCTGGGTCGACAGCTCGCGCCGGGTGTCGGCGAGCATCGGGAAGGGCAGGTTCCGGAGATCCGGGTGGTCCTTCCGCCAGGCCAGGTGCACGAAGTGGGTGTCGGTGCTGGCGCCGAGGACCTGGGCGTCGCGCTCCAGGAACTGGCCGTTCTGCTTTCCGAACTCCGCGATCTCCGTCGGGCAGATGAAGGTGAAGTCCATCGGCCAGAAGAAGACGACCTTCCACTTGCCGGCGTAGTCCTTCTCGGTGACGTCCTTGAACTCCTTGCCCTTCTCGAGGCTCACCGCGGCCTTGAGGTGAAACGCGGGAAACGTGTCTCCAACGGTCAGCATTGTCTGTCTCGTTCCTTCGTTGTCTTGGGGGTGGAATGGCACGAGGAGCCCAGGACGGGCTCCAGGCCCCCATTTGATGTGGAGCGGCAAGACAAAATGCAAGCAAATCATCGGCTTGTCCTTGATCGAGACGAACGTTCACACCGAGATATCGGTAGCATCGCGGCGCTCGGAGGACGCGAAAACACCGGCTCCTCGGTGCATGCGCGGTTAGAGTGGCACCCATGACCGCCACTGCTTCGCTCCGGCCCGTGGACCTCGCTCGCGACCTGACGGAGCTTGCAACGCTGGTTGGCTCCGAGCAGGCGGTGGACGACGTGCTCCGCCGCGGCCTCGACTGGCTCTCGCGCGTCGCCCCGTACGACCTGGCCACGGTCTTCGTGCTGGAGCAGGGCCGGCTGGTGGTGCGCGCGGCGCGCGGTCCCCTCGCCGACGATCGCGTCCGCCAGCACGCGCTCTCACTCGAGCAGTTCCCCTCGCTGCGCGAGGCGCTGGAGACGCGGCGCGCGCGCACCTTCCTCGAGGCGGACCACCGGCACGGCGACGGCGACCCGTTCGACCACGTGCTCGATCTCCCGCCGGGCCACGCCTGCCTCGTGGCGCCGCTGGTGGCCAATGATCACTCGCTCGGCGTCCTCACCCTGGACCGGACGGTGTGCGAGGTCTACCCGCTGCCGGTCGTGAACCTGGTCGAGGTCTACGCGCAGCTCCTGGCCATCGCGCTCCAGGGCGCGGGCAAGACCATCACCCTCGAGCGGCTCCACCAGCAGGACCACGTCCACGCCAAGCTGCTCGAGGAGGAGCTGCGGGGCGGCGCCGGAGCCGGCTCACGAATGCGCAGCGCCTCGATGCAGGCGCTGCTCCGCCGGGCGCGCCAGGTGGCCCAGGCCCAGACGCCGGTGCTGATCCGCGGTGAGCCGGGCAGCGGCAAGGAGCGGCTCGCCCGGTCGATCCACGCCTGGTCGGCCCGGGCGGACCAGCCCTTCGTCTCACTCAGCTGCGCCGCAGTCCCCGAGGGCACGCTGGAGCTCGAGCTCTTCGGCCACGTGGAGGGCGCGTTCGCCGGCGCAGGCCGGGCGCGGCCGGGCCGGCTGGTGGTGGCGAACGGCGGGACGCTGTTCCTCGACGAGGTCTCGGAGCTACCGCTCGCCCTCCAGAGCCGCCTCCTGAAAGTCTTGCAGGACGGCGAGTTCGAGCCGGTGGGGAGCGACCGCGCGGTCCGGGTGGACGTGCGCGTGCTCGCCGCGACCCACGCCGACCTCGAGGCGGCCGTCGCCGCGGGCCGCTTCCGCGAGGACCTCTTCTATCTGCTGGACGTCTTCCCGCTCGAGCTGCCGCCGCTCCGCGAACGCCGCGAGGACGTGGCCCCGCTCGCCGAGGCGCTCCTCGCCGAGCTGGCCCGCCGCACCGGGAAGGCCGCGCGGAGGCTCACGCCCGAGGCGCTGGCCAAGCTGGAGGCGCACGACTGGCCGGGGAACGTCCGCGAGCTCGCCAACGTGCTCGAGCGGGCGCAGCTGCTCGCTCCGGGCGAGGAGCTGGGCCCGGAGGTCATCGACCTGCCCGGACGCCGGCGCCGCGAGGCCCGAGGCCGGGAGGGAGATCTCGCCACGCTGGCCGACGCCACCCGGCAGCACATCGGCCGGGTGCTGCAGGCGACGCGCGGTCGCATCTACGGACCGGGCGGCGCGGCGGAGATCCTCGGGCTCAAGCCGAGCACGCTGCAGAGCAAGATGAAGAAGCTCGGGATTCCCCGCGTTCTCCCCTCGTAGAGCGGGCATGCTCGCGAGTGCCCGGGACTCGGAGGCCCAAGCGAGCCGCGACGCGGCTGCCGACTTCCGAACTCCCGGTCCACGCCGCATTGCGAAGATCGTCAATCTGGGGGCAGCGTTCGTCGGCCCCGACACGGGGCCCTGGGGGACGCCATGACTGCTCGCCGTCGATCCATCGCCTTCCCACTCATGGTCACCGGACTCGCCCTGGCGCTCGGCTGCGCGACGTCGAAGGAGCTGCCGAAATACGCGGACTCGCAGACCGTCACCACGACGGCCGTGGTGCAGGCCATCGACATGGCCACGCGCCAGGTGACGCTGAAGGCCGAGGACGGGAGGGTCGTCACGTTCGTCGCCGGCGATGAGGTGAAGAACCTGGCCCAGGTCAGAGTGGGCGACACCGTGAAGGCGACCTACACCGAGTCGATCGCAATCGAGGTGAAACGGGCCGACGGAAGCACGCCGGACCTCAGCGTCGCGGCGACCGGCGGCTCCGCAGCCCCGGGCGAGAAGCCGGCCGGCAACGTGGCCAGGACGGTGACCGCGTCGGCGGTGATCCTCGCCATCGACCGGACGACGAATCGGGTCACGCTCCGCGGGCCCTCGGGAAACGAGCGGGTCGTCCAGGTCAGGGACCCCAAGAACCTGGACAACGTGCAGGTCGGTGACATGGTTTACGCCACGTACACGGAATCATTCGGCATCTCGGTCGAGCCAGTCGGACCGGCCAAGTAGTCGCGAACGGCTCCCGGCCTCGCACGCGGTCGCACGTCCACCTCCTCTTCGGCCGATCACCCGACCAGAGCGTGGAAACCTCAACACG
>DASXGF010000154.1:0-2289 GCA_036489275.1 Myxococcaceae bacterium
AGGTCCACCGGCTTGCTGACGTACCCGCTGGCCCCGACCAGCTCCGCCTCCCACTCGAAGCCGTAGGCCGAGATGATGATGATCGGCAGGCCGCGGGCGCGGGGGAGCTTCTTCAGCGCCTCGAGCAGCCCCCAGCCGCTCATCACCGGCATGCGCAGGTCGAGGAGCACCGCCCGCGGCATCTCCTCCTCGAGAACGTCCAGCGCCTCGCGGCCGTTGCCCGCGCTCCGGGTGCGGTAGCCCATCTCTTCGAGGAGATCGCAGATCAGCGTGCGGTGGCTCGCGTCGTCGTCGACGACCAGGACGAAGGACATGGGTCGGTAGGTTCCAGGGAACCGACCGGAAGATGGTACCGCCCCCGGCCCGCCGGCAACTCGTGCGGCCTCGTGCGTGCTCCCGGGCAGTGCTAGGAAGATCGGCCACTTCGGGGGCTCCCAAGGAGGTAGGACAGTGTCGTTCCGCGCAGGCCTGGTCCTCTCGATGCTCGTCGGCGGGGTGGCCCTCGCGGAGAAGCCGCCGCCGCACCACGGGAAGTCGGTCGAGCTCACCCTCGCCGGCGGGAAGACCAGCACGGCCTACGTGGCGCGGCCCAAGGGCCAGCCCCACGGCGGCCTCCTGCTGCTCCACGAGTGGTGGGGGCTGAACGACTGGGTGAAGTCCGAGGCGGACCGCTGGGCGGGGCAGGGCTACCTCGTCCTGGCGCCGGACCTCTTCGGGGGCACGGTGACCACCGACGCCGACGAGGCGCAGAAGCTCTTCTCCACGCTGGACGAGAAGGCGGCGACGGAGGTGGAGGTCGCCGGGGTGGAGTGGCTCGCCCGTGCGCTCCCGGGAAAGAAGATCGCGACCCTCGGCTGGTCCATGGGCGGCGGACAGAGCCTGAACGCGTCGCTGGCCAGCCCGGGGAAGGTCGCGGGGACGGTCATCTACTACGGGCTGCCGGTGACCGACGCGAACGTGCTCAGGAAGCTGCAGGGACCGGTGCTGGGCATCTGGGCCAAGCGCGACGGGTGGATCACCCCCGAGAAGGTGGCGGCCTTCGACCTCGCGCTCGGCGACGCGGCGATCAAGCATGAGTTCCGCAGCTACGACGCCGACCACGCCTTCGCCAACCCGGCCGGTGGCCGCTACAACGCCAGCGCCGCGCAGGATGCGAACGAGGCGACGCGGCGGTTCCTCAAGTCCGTCTTGAAGTGAGGGCGGCGCGCACGACCGCCGCCCCTCACACTCAGCCCCCCGCACAAGGGGGACGCCGTGGAAGCGCGCACGAGCGCGCCGCCGATCGGGCTCAGAACCCGGTGATGCCCTGCGCCTCGAGCGAGCGCCGCAGGGCGGGGATGGCGCGGGTCACGCGCATCTGCAGCGTGCCCGGTCGTGCGCCACACAGCTCGGCCATCTCCTCGTAGGAGAGCATCTCGCCGTAGCGCAGCTCGACCGCGCGGCGCGCCTCGGTGGAGAGCACGTCGAGGGCGCGGCGGAGCCTCTCGACCAGCGAGGCCCGGTGCACGTCGTCCTCGGCGGTGGAGCGAGCATCGCGAACCTCGGGCAGCGTGCCCTGGAGCACCTGCCAGCGGCGACGGCGGCGGTGGATCTTCAGCGCGTCCAGACAGCGGTTCCTCGCGATGGCCATGAGCCAGGCGGCGATGGACTCGCGCTCCAGCACGCGCGGCAGCGACTGGTACGCCTGCACGAAGCACGTCTGGTGCACGTCCTCGGCGAGCGCCCGGTCCGGGATGAACCGGGTGCAGACGGCGAAGAGCTGCGTGCCGTATGCCTCCATCAACGTCCTCAGTGCGGTGTCGTGCTCCCCCGCCCGCACCGACCGGCGGATCTTCGCATCCGCTGCGCTCCGTTCCTCGAGCCCGAGTCCCATCGCGTCCGCACGCCCCCAGCGCCGGAGGCCGTGAATCGGCCTACGGTGAACGGGAGTCGGACCGGGCCCCGGAATCTTCCCGGGGGGCCCCTTCGGGAGGTGGGTGGAGGGTTACTCCGGCCGGGCAGGGGGAGCGCCGGCCCCCCGGTCGAGACGCTCGAGGAAGCGGCCCTGGCGGTCGTAGCCGGCGCGGTTCAGCCGCTGGGACTCGACCCTGTCCGCCAGCCGGGTGCAGAGCGTGCTCAGGGTGCGGAAGGTCTCCACCAGGAGCCGCTCGGCCTGGTCGGTCTGTCCGAGCGGGGTCAGGAAGCGGTCGCGGACCCGCAGGAGGCTTGGAAACTTCACGCCAGTCACCTTAATCACACCCCGTCCTTTCCGCGAAAGAGAGCGAACGGCATGGCCAGTGGACAACGGGT
>DASXGF010000173.1:0-9179 GCA_036489275.1 Myxococcaceae bacterium
CGAAGAGCTTCTCCAGAACGGCGCGTTCGAGCGCGGTCAGCTCCATCGGTCGCTCAGCCCCGGGCCGCCCGGCTGCGCCTCGGACCGAACAGCTCCCGGGCGGTCGGCGCGGCCCCGTCCGACTCCGCCTCGAGCCTGGCCCGGGCGAGTGCGAGCCACGCCGGGTCCTGCTCGATGCCCAGGAAGCGCCGGCCGAGCCGGAGCGCCGCCACACCCGTCGTTCCACTTCCCGAGAACGGATCGACGACCAGACCGCCCACCGGCGAGGTGGCCTCGACGATGCGCCGGAGCAGCGCCACCGGCTTCTGGGTGGGATGCTTGCCGTGCGCCTTTTCCTCCGCCCGCGGGCTGGTGAGCGTCCAGATGCGTCCCTGCCCGTCGGCGTCGAGCTCGTCGTCACCCGGCCGCGGCAGCGCCCAGACGTCACGCATCTGCTTTCCGCCGTTCTCGACCTTCATCCGCGGGTAGTCGAAGTGGTGCTGCAGCCGCCCGGGCCGCCGGGGCGCGGCCCAGATCAGGATCTCCGAGCTGTGGGTGAAGTAGCGGCAGGAGAGGTTCGGGCTCGCGTTCGGCTTGAACCAGGTGACGGTGTTCAAGAGGCGCCAGCCGAGCGTCTGCAGGGCGAAGCCGGCAGAGAAGATCACGTGCTGCGTCCCGGAGATCCACAGCGAGCCCGAGGGCTTCAGCACCCGCCCGCAGGCCTCGATCCACGCCCGGGTGAAGCGGTGATCCTCCTCGATGCCGCGCGAGGCGTCCCAGCTTCCCTTCCCCACCGGCGCGCGCCGACCCGACTGGCAGGTGAACCCGCCGTTGCTCAGGAAGTACGGAGGATCGGCGAAGACCAGATCGACGCTCGCCTCGGGGAGCGCCTCCAGGCGCTCGAGACAGTCGCCCGCGTGGAGCGCCCAGCCCGGTCCTGCGGCCCAGGGGGACAGCTCGGGAAATGGCGCATTCGGAGCGAGCGGGCGGGAGGCGCGAGCGGCGTTGGGCATGCCCGGCCGACGGTACCCGAGCGATCGATCGCAGCCAGTTCTGATCGAGTGCTACAGGGTTCAACATGGTCCTGGGCCTTCGGATGCTTCTCGCTCAGCCCTCGAGGACTCGAGCCCTGCTGATCGCCCTCATCAGCCTGCTTCTCGCTGCCCCGGCCGGCGCCGCTCCGGCCCCTTCCCTCCAGCAGCAGCTCGACTCCATCGCCTCGCGGGTGCCCGGCAAGCTGGGCGTGGCCGCCCTCGACCTGGACCACGGGACCCGGGCCGCTGTCCGAGGAGCGGCGCCCGCACCGATGGCCTCGGTCTTCAAGCTGCCCCTGGCGGTCGCGGTGCTCCGACGGGCACAGGAGCAGGCCATCCCGCTCATCGTGCCGATCCACGTGCGCTGGGAGGACCGGAACCCGGGGTGGAGCCCACTCGCTCAGCGCGTGCCGCGGGAGGGGCTGGTGCTCTCGCTCGCGGAGCTGCTGCAGGCGACCGTGTCCGAGAGCGACAACACGGCGGCTGACGTGCTTCTCCGGTGGCTGGACGGGCCTCAGGAGGTGATGCGCATCCTCCGGCGCCTCGGCGTCGAAGGGATCCGGATCGTCCGCTCCGAGCGGGCGCTCGCCCTGGACCTCTGGGGCCTTCAGCCCCTGACAACCCCGGAGCCGCTCGAAGCCCTGCTCGCCCGGATGGAACGGGTATCGAGGAAGGAAAGGCTGGAGGCGACGCGGCGTTTCTCGGCGGACCCGCGCGACCAGGCGAGCCCGGTCGCGCTGGTGGATCTCCTCGCCGCGCTTCAGGCCGGGCGGCTGCTCGACCCGGAACACACGACGAAGCTCCTCGAGCTTCTCCGGGCCACCCGCACCGGGCCGAACCAGCTCCGGGCCGGGTTCCCTCCGGACGTCGTCCTCGCCCACAAAACGGGGCAGATCTCCGGTGTCGGCGGCACCTCGCTGGTGCTGAACGACGTCGGGATCGCGACCGGGAACGGCCGGCGCCTGGCCATCGCCGTCCTCCTGACCGACGTCGACGCGCCGCTCGACCGCTGCCAGGCCATCATCGCGGAAGTCGCGCGGGCGGTGTGGAGCGAGCTCGGCCGCCCCTCACCGGCGCACTGAGCGCTCAGGCGGCGACGGCCACCGCGAAGTCCGGGTACACCTGGACTCCGTCCACAGCCCGCGGCCGGCCCTCCTCGCGGGCCAGGGCCCGGTCGAGGGCCAGCAGCGCGATCTCCAGCTGGTCGTCGGTCGGCTCCACGGTGGTGATCCGCTGCAGCCACAGGCCAGGGCTCACCATCGCCTTCAACAGTGGTGAGCAATCGGCGCGCGCCGACCGCTTCTGCAGCTCGTAGGCGATCCCCGCCACCGGGAACGCGAGCGCGATCTTCAGCACCAGCACGAACACCGTCTGGAGCGCGCCCACGGTGGAGACCGTCGGCACGAACGGGAGCACCATCACGTGGAGCAGCACCGCCACGCCCACCACCACGAAGAGGAAGCTCGTTCCGCAGCGCGGGTGCTGCGTGGTGAACCGGCGCGCGTTCTCCACGGTGAGCGGCTGCCGCGATTCGTAGGTCCAGATCGCCTTGTGCTCCGCCCCGTGGTACTGGAACAGCCGCTTTGCGTCCTTCGTCCGCGCCACCAGCGCGAGCCAGCCGACGAGGATCGCGATCCGGAACACCCCGTCCACGACGTGGAAGAGGATGCCCTTCAGGCTCGGGTCGCGCCCGAGCAGCTTGAACAGGCCCAGGGTCAGCAGATGGGGCGCCGCGATGAACAGCGCCACCATGAAGAGGAAGGACACCCCGAGCATCAGCCCACGGGCCAGCTCACCGGTGGGCTTCGCTTCAGGCGCGGCCGCGGACGGCTCCGTGGCGGGCGCCTCGGCGGACTCGGCCTGCTCTGCGCTGAAGGCGAGCGCGGTGAACCCGTTCCACACCGACTCGATGAGCACCACCGCGCCGCGGAGGAACGGCTTCCGCAGCAGCTTCGCCTTCGGCCAGAGGGTCTCCCAGACCTCCTCGCGGACGGCGATGCGCCCGTCCGGACGGCGAACGGCGACGACCAGGCTCGCCGGAGAGCGCATCATCACGCCCTCCAGCACCGCCTGGCCACCGATGTACGTGCGCTCGCTCACCGTGTCGGGAACGGGCCGGGGAGCCGGTTTATGCCTTCGCCTTCGGCGCCTTCTTGGCTGCGGGCGCCGCGGCGGGCTTCGCCTCGTACTTCTTCCGGAACCGCTCGACGCGACCCTCGGTGTCCACCAGCTTGTACTTGCCGGTGAAGAACGGGTGGCAGTTCGAGCAGATCTCGACGTGGAACGAGCCGCGCGTGCTGCGGGTCTCGATCACGTTGCCGCAGGCACAGGTGATGCGCGAGGGCGGGTAGACCGGGTGAAGGTCGGGCTTCATGGTGCGGACGACTCCAGTGTGTCGGACCGCCTTGCCCCGGGAGACGTCATGTCCCCGGAGGACCGGCGGGCGAAGCAGGCTCCTCTAACAGCGACCGCGCCATTTCTCAACGTCCGGCCGGCTACTTCTTGCCCTTGGTGGGGGGGGATTTCTTCAGTCCTGCCAGGCCCTTCTGGGCCATCTTGGCCTCGGCGGACTTCGGGTAGTCCTTCACCACCTGCTCGTAGGCGAGCCGGGCGGCCTCGGGGTTCTTCAGCCGGGCAAAGCAGTCGCCGCTGCGGACATAGGCCAGCGGGACCGACTTGGACTTGCCGAAGCTCTTGATCAGCTGCCCGTACTCCGGAAGCGCCTCCGGGCAGTTGTCCTGCCCGTAGAACGACTCGGCGAGGGCGAAGTGCGCGTCGCCCGCCAGGTCGTCCTTGGGCCACTTCCGGATGAAGTCCTGGTACAGCGCCCGCGCGGTCGTGAGGTCCCCCGCCTTGGCCTTGCTCTGGGCCAGGGCGAAGAGCTCCTTCCTGTCGGTCGGCCGCGGCACGTCGTCCGCGCCCTTCTTGTCCACCGCCGCGGCCCTATCTTGGAGCGCGTCCAGGTTGTGGGTGTACGCCTCCACCTGACCCCGGAGCTGCGCCATGTCCTCGATCACCTTCTGCAGCTGGACGCTGGTGTCCGCCCCGCTCCGCCGCGAGGCCTGGTCCAGCGAGTCCAGCGCCTTGGTGACCTCGGCGATCTTCTGGTCGATGCGCGGCAGCTGCTGGTCGAGCTTGTCCGCCTGGGCCTTCTGCTCGGCGCGGAGATCCTTGTCCAGCTTGTCCACCCGGGTCTCGAGGGTCTTCCCGGATTCGGACGAGTAGAAGCAGGCCCCGAGGGCCACTGCCCCGAGCGAGAATGCCGCGCGCGCGAACTTCATCTAGCGGCGGAACTCCACCCGGCGGTTGGCCGCCCAGGCCTCCTCGTTGTGACCCTCGTTGATGGGGCGGTTCTCGCCGTAGCCCACGGTATCCAGCTTCGCCGGAGCCACGCCGAGGTCGACCAGGTACTTGCGCACGCTCGCCGCGCGCCGGTTCGAGAGCTGGAGGTTGTACTCCTCGGTGCCGCGCTCGTCGGCGTTCCCCTCGAGGGTGATCTTCTTGAAGTTGCCCTTCTTGATGCAGTCGGAGAGCTCGTTGAGCTGGGTCCTGGCCTCGGGCGTCAGCGCGCTGTCGTTGAAGGCGAAGTGGATGGGGTTCCAGTTGCAGGTGTCGGTCGCCGCGGCCTTCGCGCAGACCCCGGACTGGCAGCTCTCACCCGTGCCGCAGTCGTCGTTGGAGGTGCAGGTGTTCGGCACGCACTGGTTGTTCTTGCACCGGGCGCCGGGGCCGCAGTCGCCGTCCGCGGTGCAGGCCTTGGGAGTGCACTTGCCCGAGGCGCAGGTCGAGCCGGCCGGGCAGTTCTGGTCGGTGGTGCACTCCGGCTTGGGGGTGCACTTGTTGGCCTGGCACACGAAGCCTGCCTTGCAGTTCGCGTCGGTGGCGCACTCCTGGCATTGGCCGTTGACGCAGACCTCGTTGTGCGACTTGCACTGCTCGTCCGAATCGCACTTCGGATACGTGGGAGGACATCCGGTGAGAACCGCAACCCCCAGGACTCCCAGCGCCAGCACACCGAAACGGCGGGACATGCGCACTCCTCCACGGGTGGCCACCAGCCCTGGGCGGCCCAAACCCTGTCGCCCGCTGTACCGTCATGCTGTGATGGCAGTCAAAAGAAATTCGAGGGATGCGCGGCGAGTTGGCCACGAACTTGCGGTCGTCGAGCCGCGACCCGGAGTGCGGTGATGCCCCACAGCGTCCTGCTCGTCGACGACGAGAAGAACATCCTCCTCACGCTCAGCCAGGCCCTCCAGCTGGCCGGGTACCACACCGAGCTCGCCGGCACCGGGCGGCTCGCCCTGGAGGTGGCACTCGCCCGCCCCGTCGATGCGGTGCTCCTCGACGTCCAGCTGCCCGACCTGGACGGTCTCGTGGTCCTCGAGCAGCTCCTCCAGGCCCGGCCCGGGCTTCCCGTGCTCATGATGTCCGGACACGGGACCATCGAGACCGCGGTGAAGGCCACCCGCCTGGGCGCCCGCGACTTCCTGGAGAAACCGATTGGACGGGACCGGCTCCTGGTGGCCCTCCGCAACGCGCTCGAGCACCGGGCCGCGGTGGAAGAGCTCGAGTCGCTTCGGGCCGACAGCGGAAGGTACGAGATGGTGGGACAGGGCCCGGCGATGCAGCGGCTCTACCACCTCGTCCAGCGGGCGGCGCCGAGCGAGGGGCGGGTCCTCCTCACCGGCGAGAACGGAACCGGGAAAGAGCTGGTGGCCCGCGCCCTCCACCGGAACAGCCGCCGGGCGTCCGGGCCCTTCGTCCGGGTGAACTGCGCCGCGGTGCCGCACGAGCTCATCGAGAGCGAGCTCTTCGGCCACGAGAAGGGCGCCTTCACCGGAGCGCTCGCCCTCCGCCGGGGCAAGTTCGAGCTGGCCTCCGGAGGCACCCTCTTCCTGGACGAGGTGGGTGACATGCCGCCCGCGATGCAGGCGAAGCTGCTGCGCGTGCTTCAAGAATCCGAGTTCGAGCGGGTGGGCGGCGCCGAGACCCTCCGCGCCGACGTCCGGGTCATCGCCGCCACCAACCGTGACCTCGAGGCCGAGGTGGCCGAGGGACGGTTCCGCGAGGACCTCTACTACCGGCTTGCCGTCGTGCAGATCCGCACCCCCCCTCTGCGCGAGCACCGCGAGGACCTGCCCGACCTCATCGCCGCCTTCCTCGACGAGGCGTGCCGGCGCAACGGGCGGCGCCCGCTCCGCCTCAGCCCCGAGGCGGTGGCCGTGCTCTCCGCCCACGACTACCCGGGCAACGTCCGCGAGCTGAGAAATCTCGTGGAGCGGCTGGCCATCCTCTGCGAGGGCCCGGACATCTCCGGCGACGAGGCGCGCGAGCTCCTGCCCCGCCCTCGCCCGGCGCGCGCGCCCGGAACCCCGCTGCCGTCCAGTCCCGAGCAGAAGACCGCGGCCGCGCTGCGCCCGGTCGGCGAGAAGCCCTTCCGCGACCTGGTCGACGACGCGGAGCGGGAGATCATCCTCCGCACCCTGGCCTTCACCCGGGACAACGCCACGGAAGCGGCCCGGCTGCTCGACCTGGAGCGCGGGCACTTCTACAAGAAGATGAAGGCCCTCGGCATCCGGCGGCCGCGCGCCCAGACGCCCGACCCCGCCGAGCCGGAGTCAGGCAACGACGACGCTGCCCCTGGATCTTCCGAGGCGAGCTGAGGTCAGTGCTTGCCGCCGCCGGTCCCGCGTGCGCCGGTCGCCCTCGCGGCGGACGGGGCGGCGGGCGCCGGACCGGGGAGCATCGAGGACTGGATGTCCGAGGAGAGCCTCGGCGCGCGCCGGAACTCGGCCGAGTTGTTCGCCAGTCGGTCCAGCCCCATCGGAGCGCCGACGTTCATGAGAATCCCGAGCGCTCCGGCGACCTCCACGTCCGGCCAGCCGGCCATGGTGGCGGGCAGCGACACCGAGATGGGCTCGATGCGGCTCCCGCAGGCGCGGCTGCCCGAGTAGACGGTGCCGTTCCAGCGAACGTCCCAGCCGCAAGTCCCGATGCGGCCGTTGATCCGGTCCGCGGTGACCTCGAAATTGCTGATCGAGCCGCCGAGGAGCCCGTTCACTTGCAGCCCCGTCGTTGTGCGCTCGACCTTCACCTGGAACGGCGCGCCCCGGTACACGCCGCCGCCCTCGTCGGCCTGGAATCCCACCGCCACCGGGACCCCGTTCGCCCGGCCGCGGATCTCCCCGCCGATCCGGGCGAGGGCGAAGTCGGGCTGGACCGCGTACATCTCATCATCGGTCACCCGGACGCCCCAGTGGTCGGCCTGGCCGCCGATCTCGAAGGTGTCGACGGTGCTCGCGCGGGCGATGCCCCAGTCGGGGGCGAGCGCGGTCTGGGCGGGGACGTGGGCACAACCCGCTCCGAGGAGGAGGACGGCGAGGGCAAGAGCACGAGAAGCCATGGCGCAGCACCTTCCATGGGCGGGGGACGTGTCCCCGGCCTGAACACCTTGGACGGAACAACCGCCCGCCCGATTCATTCTAACCGGTCGGTCGGGGTATCCGGGTCGCCCGGGAGCCGGAAGCGGGCCCAGACCGGAGCGTGGTCCGAGGGCAGCTTGCCCTTGCGCGCCTCCCGGTCGATGCCAGCCGCCTGCAGCAAGGCCATCAGGGGCGCGGTGGCGTAGACGTGGTCCAGCCGGAGCCCGCGGTTCTTCTGGAACCCGAGCATCCGGTAGTCCCACCAGCTGTAGCGGCCCGGCTCGGAGTGGAGCTTCCGGAAGCTGTCCTCGAGCCCGAACTCCGTCGCCCGCTTCAGCGCCGCCCGCTCTGGGAGCGAGAAGAGCGTCTGGCCCTCCCAGACCTTCGGGTCCCAGACGTCTCGCTCCTCCGGCGCGACGTTGAAGTCACCGCAGACCACCAGCTGCTGGTCGGGCCGGTGCCGCACGTCGAGCCACCGCCGGAACCGGCCGTACCACTCGAGCTTCGCGTGGTAGGCGGGCGAGCCCACGGCCTGCCCGTTCGGCGCGTACATCGACGTGATGCGCACGCCGGCGACGGTGGCGCTCACCACCCGGGCGGCGTCGTCGTCCTCCCCGTCGAGGAAGCCGCGCTCCACCCGCTCGGGCTCGGCACGGGCGAGGATGGCCACCCCGTTGTAGCTCTTCTGGCCGAAGAGCACCGGGTGGTAGCCGAGCGCGCGCACCTCCTCGGACGGGAACTGCTCGTCGGTGCACTTGAGCTCCTGGAGGCAGGCGACGTCGGGGCGCCGGGCATCGAGCCAGGCGAGGAGGCGCTCGACCCTGGCGCGCACCGAGTTGATGTTCCAGCTGGCGACGAGCACGGGGCAGGGACCCTCGCACAGCCCAGGGGCGCTCCGCACCAGGACATCGCGTCCGCCGGGCATACGCGGCGCGGGTGACTGGCCGCGCCTCGCGCCAGGTCCCTCCTGCGGCCGGGTGGCACGCCCCGCGCACTGGGTCCCCTCCCGAGGGACCGCTGTGGTCCCGACGAGGAGTCCGTCGATGTCGAACCGTCTGCTTGCCGTCCCGCTCGCCGCCGCGCTGGTTGCGGGCTGTCAGAAGTCCCCTCCGCCGTCGCCCCCCGTCGCCGAGGTCAAGGTGTCCGGGCCCGCGGCCACTCCGGCTCCGGCGCCGGCCGTCGTCCAGGCGCCCAGGCCCACCGGCGCTCCGGTCGACACGCTGGCCCTGCCCCGCTCGGGCCCGCCGGGCGTGGATCACCTCGCCCGCGCCGAGAAGCTGCGCGACGACGGTGACACCGCGGGAGCGCTCGTGGAGGCGCGCCGCGCGCTCGCCGACGATGGCGAGGACGCCGACGCGCTCGCGCTGATCGCCTACCTCGCGCGCGCCTCCGGTCAGGTGACCATCGCCGCCGAGGCCTACGAGCGGCTCGGGCGCGTCGATCCGGAGGACGCAGTCCCGCTGGTGCAGGCCGCGCGGATGCGGCTCGCTGCGGGCAACGCCGAGGCCGCCGAGGCTCTCGCGCGCTCGTCCGTTGGTCGCGACGACGGGAACGTCGAGGCCTGGCAGGCCCTGGGCCGCGCGCAGCTGAGCTCGGGCAACCTCGCCGGCGCCATCCACAGCCTCGAGCAGGCGCGCACCCTCGAGCCCTCGCACGGGTGGGTGCTCAACAATCTCGGGTTCGCCTACCTCCGGGCCAGCCGCAACCCCGAGGCGCTGGAGGTGCTCGAGCGTGCCGCGGAGCT
>DASXGF010000234.1:0-2030 GCA_036489275.1 Myxococcaceae bacterium
CATGGGCCCGGAAACCCGCGGAAAGACGATCAAGTTCCGGGTGCTGCTCGACGGGAAGCCACCCGGTCCCGCGCACGGGATCGACGTGGACGCCGACGGGAACGGGACGCTGGGTGACCAGAGGATGTACCAGCTGATTCGCCAGCCGGGGGGGATCGGGGATCGTCTCTTCGAGATCGAGTTCCTCGAGCCGGGCGCATCCGCCTTTTCCTTCACCTTCGGTTGAAGCCGACGGGTTCCGGGAACATTCAAGGCGTCACGCCGGGTCCTGCTCGGGACACCTGACGCCCATGACGACCGAACTTCCCTCCCCCGCGCGCCCCGACGAGGAGGTGGTGCTGACCGAGTTGCTCTCCGCCCAGCTCGAGGAGCACGGCTTTTCCCTCGCCCCCGAGCTGCTCATCCAGGCGGTGCGCGGTGCGCTGGAGGAGGATTCGTCCGCCCGCATTCTCGTCGCCCGGGACGCAGGCCGCCCCGTCGGCTTCGCGTACGTCTCGGTCCAGTGGTCACTGGAGCGAGGGGCGCGCGTGCTCTGGGTCGAGCAGCTCTACGTCCGCCCCGCGCTCCGCGAGCAGGGCATCGGCGGGCGGCTCCTCCAGGCGGCCCTGGACCTCGCCCGTGCCCGGGGCTGTCTCGCCGCGGAGCTGGAGGTCGACGACAGCCACGGCCGCGCGCCGAACCTGTACTGTCGAGCGGGCTTTCGGCCGCTGGAGCGCGTCCACTATTTGCTACCGCTCGACCGAGCGGGCTGAGACTCAGGGCGTCGAGGCTTCGGCGCTTCGCGGGATCGGCGCTTCGACGCTCGCCAGCTCCGGGATCCGCTTCGGGCCCACCACCCGGTTCTTCCCCAGACGCTTTGCCTCGTAGGCCCGCTCGTCGGCGGCGGCGAGCACCTCGGCCGTCTCGCTCCCGTCGGCGGGGAAGCTGGCGACGCCGACGCTCATCGTGACCGTGAAGGCCACCCGCCCCGTGTGGACCCGGAGGCCGGCGACCTCCTGCCGCAGCGACTCGAGGCGGAGCAGGGCCTGCGCGACATCCGTGTCGGGGAAGACGATGACGAACTCGTCACCTCCGAGGCGAGCGGCCAGATCGCTCTTGCGGATGGAATGCCGCAGACGCCGGGCGACGGTCTGCAACGCCAGGTCACCACCGGCATGCCCGTGGGTGCTGTTCAGCTCGCGAAAGCCGTCCAGGTCGAGGACGCCGAGGCTGAGCGACTGCCCGCTGCGGCGGGCACGGCTCACCTCCTCGTCGAGGCGTTCGTCGAACCAGGCGCGGTTGGCGAGCCCGGTGAGCGCGTCCTTGCCGGAGAGGTGACGCCACTGGTGGCCGCGGAGCGCGACCGCCGTCCCCATCACGCCGGCGCCGACGAGGACGATCATGCGACCGATCTGCCCGGACCATCCGAACTCGCCGTAGGAGGAGTCCACCGCGAACACGGTGTCGAGGTTCCAGTGGTGCGCGGCGTAGACATTGATCCCGAGGTACTCGGCCACCGCGAGGGCCGAGGCGGCCACGCACAGACGCCAGTCGTACCGGAGCCCCGCGCTGGCGATGGCCAGGAAGTAGACCTCGAACACGACCCGGCTGTTCGTGGCGGTGAGCGGTCGGTTCAGGACGAAGAAGACCGCCAGCCCGGCGCTCACCATCGTGACGTCGAGGAAGATGCTGAGGAGGCCCATCCATGGCCGGTAGGCGTAACGGACGGCCAGCCAGAGTACGATGGCCACCAGCAGGCCCGCTCCGGTGAGGCCACGCCCCACCACCGCCTCCTGGCTGTGAAACGCGACGCGGGCCGGGACGCTGTCGAGCTCGAGCAGCGGGGTGAGCTGGATGAGCGCGAGCAGCGCCATCGAGATCAGGCGGACCCGGGCAACGAGGCGCTCGCCACTCTCGCCCGCCTCGACGACCTGCCGGCTGCGGTCGCGGAGCGCGCGTCGAAAGCGACGGACCCGGAGACGCCAGCCTCGCGGGAGCTCGGTGAGAAACGTGTGGGGGAGCACTCCTGGAGGGAGTCTAGCGGACACGAC
>DASXGF010000290.1:0-8617 GCA_036489275.1 Myxococcaceae bacterium
GGTGGGAGACCCATCAGCGTCGGCGCCGTAGCCGATTGGGGAAGGCATGCACTCGAGCGTGAGTCGACTCCTGGGGGCAATGCTGTGTGGATGGCTCGGTGTAGGAGCCGGCATGACGTCGGCGCTGGCGCAGCAACGCTCCACCCCGAGCGTCCTCCCTCGTCCCGACTGGCACTTCACGGGCAAGGTCGGCAAGACCTACAAGACCTCGGACCCGCCGCAGTTTCCGCAGCCCGTCCAGGCACCCAAAGGGGCGCCGAACGTCCTCCTCATCCTGCTCGACGACACGGGCTTCGGTCAGTACTCCACCTTCGGAGGCGGCATCCCGTCGCCCACGCTCGACCGGCTCGCGGCCGAGGGCCTGCGCTTCAACCGGTTCCACACGACTGCGCTCTGCAGTCCCACCCGGGCGGCGCTGATCACCGGGAGGAACCACCACTCCGTCGCGACGGGGAGCATCACCGAGACCGCCACCGGATACGACGGGTACACGTCCATCATCCCGAAGAGCGCAGGAACGGTCGGCGAGGTGCTCCGGCAGAACGGCTACATGACCGCTTGGATCGGAAAGAACCACAACACGCCAGCCTGGGAGACCAGCACGGTGGGCCCGTTCGACCGGTGGGCCAACGGTCTGGGGTTCGACTACTTCTACGGCTTCAACTCGGGGGACATGAACCACTGGGATCCGACCCTCTACGAGAACCGGAATCTGGTCCCCCGCAGCACCGACCCGAACTACCACCTCACCGCCGACATCGCGGACCATGCGATCGCCTGGCTCCGGAAGGCGAGCTCCATTTCTCCGGACCGCCCCTTCTTCCTCTACGTCGCTCCCGGCGCGAACCACTCACCCCACCACGTGTCCAAGGAGTGGATCGACAAGTTCAAGGGCCAGTTCGACGCGGGCTGGGATGCCTATCGCGAGGCGACCCTGGCCCGGCAGAAGAACCTGGGCGTGGTCCCGCCGGACACCGAGCTCACCGTCCGGAGCGAGGGCCTTCCCGCATGGGACAGCCTCAACGATTCGCAGAAGAAGCTCTACGCCCGGATGATGGAGGTCTTCGCCGGCTATTCGGCCAACGTCGACTACCACATGGGCCGCGTCATCGACGCGGTCAAGGCGCTGCCGAACGCCGACAACACCCTCGTCATCTACATCGTCGGCGACAACGGAGCGAGCCCCGAAGGAGGCCTCGAGGGCAGCGTCAACGAGAACCTCTTCTTCAACGCCGTCCCGGAGAAGTGGGAGGAGAACCTCAAGCACATCGACGAGCTGGGGACCCGGAAGTGGTTCAACCATTTCCCGGCTGCCTGGGCCCACGCGATGGACACCCCGTTCCAGTGGACCAAGCAGGTGGCCAGCCACTTCGGCGGCACCCGGAACCCGATGATCGTCTCCTGGCCGGCGAGGATCACCGACCGTGGAGGGCTCCGGTCCCAGTTCCTGCACGTCATCGACATCGTGCCGACGCTCTACGAGGCGATCGGAATCACCCCGCCGACGATGCTCAGCGGGATCAAGCAGAAGCCACTCGAGGGGACCAGCTTCCTTGGCACCCTCACCGATCCCAAGGCTCCGGAGACACGGAGGACGCAGTACTTCGAGCTCGGCGCAGCGCGAGCGCTCTACCACGACGGGTGGGTTGCGGCGACCATCGCCTTCGCGCCGTGGCTCGCCGTCCGTGGGGAATTCGATCCCCTCACCGTCAAGTGGGAGCTCTACGACGTGCGGTCGGACTTCAGCGAGGCCCACAACGTCGCCGACAAGTACCCGGCCAAGGTCAAGGAGCTGGAGTCGCTCTTCTGGAGCGAGGCGAAGAAGCACCAGGTACTCCCTCTCGACTGGCGGGCGGCGGAGCGCTTCAACTCCGAGCTCCAGGGCCGACCCAGCCTGGCCGGCAAGCGGAAGCACTACGTCTACTATCCGGGGCAGATCGCGTTGCCCGCGGGCGCCTGCCCCCCGGTGCTGAACAAGTCGTTCTCGATCACCGCCGACATCGAGGTCCCCGACACCGGTGCCGAAGGAATGATCTTCACCCAGGGCGGCCTCACCGGCGGCTACGGCATCTATCTCCGCGAGGGGAAGGCCAGCTTCGTGTACAACATGCTCGCGCTCGAGCGGTACACGATCACGTCCGAGCCGCTCCCGTAGGGAAAGGTCTCGCTCGTGATGAACCTCGTCTACGAGGGGAAGGCGGGTGAGCTCGGCAAGGCCGCCAGCGTCACACTCACCGCCAACGGAAAGAAGGTCGGGGAGGGCAAGCTGCCCAAGACGGTGCCCAACCAGTTCTCGCTCGGCGAGGGTCTGGACGTGGGGATGGACACCGGTTCCCCGGTCGACTTCACCTACCCGCTGCCCTTCGCGTTCACCGGGAAGATCACCCAGGTCGCGGTGGATCTGAAATGAGGCGCCCGGCCGTCACCCTGGCCTGAGGCACGCGGTGGCCCGCGGCTACCTCGTCCGAGACGCGGCCGGCGCCTGGTACCTGCCACCGGTCAGAGTACACAATCAACAACCTCTCCGACGGCGACTTCACCTTCTCCATCCCGGCCATCGCCGATGCCCAGGTCCTCCTCGCCGCGCTCGCGCCCGAGTTCGGCTACGACCCCACCGGCGACACGGGCACCTACAACACGAGGTTCCGCAATGTCGTGCTCGCACAGCTGAGCGGGGAGCGGGTGCTCCTCCGGTACTCGGAGGGTGGGCTTGATGCGGTGCGCGCCGAGCTGGCCGCGCTCCGGAAGCGGAAGCTCATCTAGCCAGCGCGGAGTCGGTCGGGGCCCCGGGAAGCAGCCGCGTCGGCGTTCCCGGGGACACCAGCCAGAGCTGCCACGAGGCGCGGGTGACCGCGACGTGGAGCCGGCGCCGTCCGTCGTCGGAGAGCGGCCAGGCCGACTCCACCGCGTCCGGCACTACCACGTAGTCCCACTCGAGGCCCTTCACGCTGTCCACGTCGGTCACGTCGAGGCCGGGCTCGAAGGTGAAGTGGCCGTCGAGCACCAGCCTGCTCGAGGGCAGCTCCGCCAGCACGCTCGCGAGGCGCCGCGCCGTCGCCACGTCGTGCCCGATGACCGCGACGGCCGCGTGCGGCTCGGACTCGAGCAGCTCCCGGAGCGCCCCGGCGAGGAAGAGGTGCGCCTGCGGCTCTCCGGGAAACGAGAAGCGGCCCACCGGCGCACCGTCGCGGGCCGCCCGCACCGGCTGGACCGGGGCCAGCGGTCCGAGGATGGCCCGGGCCAGGTCGGCGATGGGCTTCGGGCAGCGATAGGAGACGGGGAGGCGCACCCGGGCCGCCCCCGCCGCTCCGAGCGTCTCCAGCGAGCGGTCCCACCCGGCGAAGCTCGGGGAGGTCTGCTGCGCCTCGTCCCCCGCCACGGTGACGGAGCGGGTCCCCTGGAGGAGGTTGGCCAGCGTCACCAGGTCGAAGAGCGAGAAGTCCTCGGCCTCGTCGAGCACGAGGTGCGACGCCTCGGGGAGCGTGAGCTGGCCGCGCCACGCGGCGAGCGCGAGCAGGAGCGGTAGGTCCTCGACGTCCAGCGTGCCAGCCAGCGCGTCATCGGTGCCCTCGTCGACGGGGCGTCCGTCCACCGCTTCCTTGCGCGACTCGTCGGTGATGGAGGCGAGGAGCCGGGTCGTCGGGTCCGCGATCTGCCGCAGGGTGTGCCGGACGGTGTCCTCCACCACGGTGCGCGGCAGGGAACCCCGCGCCCGATCGACGACCCGCTCGAGGAAGGTCCGATCGGTGAGCGGGACCGCCAGCTCACTGCGGAGGCGCTTCCAGCTCGGGGCGCCGCCCGTCCGCCGGTGCGCGAGCCGCATCCGGAGCGCGTCGTACAGCGCGGGGTGACGCTTCACCGCGGTCACGAGCGCCGGCGGGTCGTCCACGATGCGCGGCAGCGGGCCGAGGACGCGGCGGCCGAGCTCCAGGAACGCCGTATCGAGCGTCTGCACCTTCGCCGCGCCGCCGCCGAGGGGCGCGAGAAGCCGCGCGGCGAGGCGCGACAGGCCTTCCTCCGGCACGACCACCCGGGCGCGCGACAGCGGCACACCCTCGGGCTCGGCGGCGACGAGACGCGCCAGCCGATGCAGCGCCACGGTCGTCTTGCCGCTCCCGGCGCTGCCCAGCACCACCAGCGGCTCGTCCGCCGGCGCGCGCACGGCGGCGTACTGGTCGGCGTCCAGGAGCGCGGTGACGTCGGCCCGGGTCCCCCGCTCCTCGGCGCCGATGCCCAGCCCGAGGTGCCCGGCCCGCGGCGCGGTCCCCGCTCCTCCGACGGCGAGGGACTCGCTCCCCGCGACGGCCCAGGTCCCATCCGGGCGGCGCCGGGCCTGGAATCCCTCGCCGATGATCTGGAGCAGCCGGCCCCGGTGGACGACCAGCACCCGCCGGACCTCGACCACGCCGCTCGCCTCGCGGCCCGGGAAGGACTCCTCGAACGGGTCGCCCTCGCGGTAGCGGTAGAAGAGCTGCGCGACCGGAGCCACGCGCCAGTCGACGACCCAGACATCCGCCTCGGCATCGACGAACGTCGCGTGCCCGAGGAGGTAGTCGCGGCGCCGGCCGCCCTCGCGAACCGCCAGGTGCGCGACATAGGGCGACGCCGGGTCGGGCATCACCGCCGGCGCGCGGAAGCCGAGCTGGTGCTGGACGGCCAGCTCGTGCAGCAGCGGTGCAGCGTCCTCCTCGTGGGCGCTCGCCGCGTCCTCGCGGAGGCTCTGGAGGTCCTCCCGGGTCGGCCCCACGGCCCGGGCACGGCGGGCATGGGCGGAACCGAGGGCCGTCCGCACCCGCTCGAGGAGGGCCTCCTCCTCGGCGATCGCCGCCTGTGGATCGACGCCCGGCAAGAGGCGCCGGATGTGTCGTTCCCGCCCGGCGGTGTCAACCCCTTCCGGGGTGCAGCGCGCTTGCAGCGAGCGCGGTCGCCCCGCTAAGGAGCGGCGGATGCCCGCCAAGACCCCCACGAAGAAGACCGAGAAGACCCCGACGAAGAAGGGCTGGGCCCGCACCGCGAAGGGCGGCCCCGACAACACCTGCAGCGTCGAGGGCTGCAAGCGGCCCTACCGCGCCAAGAGCTACTGCTACTTCCACTTCAAGAAGTGGCGGCAGGGCGAGCTCCCCCACACCCGCTACCGGACCTGCAGCAAGGCCGACTGCCGGCAGAAGGCCGCCGGGCACGGACTCTGCGAGAAGCACCTCGCCGAGGCCCGCGGGACCCCTGCCGGCGGCGAGTCGGCCGCCTGACAGTCGCAGTGACGCTCCCGGAGCTCCAGACGCCTCGCGCGCGGCTGCGCGAGGTCCGCCCCGACGACGCCGAGGCGCTGCTCGACATCTACGGACACCCCGAGGGGGTCCGGTACCTCGGGCGTCCGCCACAGACGCTCGAGCAGGTGCGTACCCGCCTCCAGCGCATGCGCGAGGACATGGAGCGCGGCGAGGCCGCCTTCTGGGTGATGACCGACCCGGGGGCGGACCGCGCGCTGGCCTACCTCGGGTTCTTCCGCTGGGACGTCCCGCACCAGAGCGCCGAGCTGGGCTACGTCGTTGCCCCGGCGCGCTGGGGACAGGGTCTGATGCGCGAGGTGCTCCCCGTCCTGGTCCGCCACGGCTTCGAGGCGCTCGGGCTGCACCGGATGGAGGCGCGGATCGACCCCGGGAACGCCGCGTCCATCAAGCTGGTCGAGCGGCTGGGGTTCCGCCCGGAAGGATCGCTCCGGGATCGGACTCTGAACTCCGACGGGTCGCGCGAGGAGCTCCTGCTCTTCGGTCTGCTCCGACCGGAATTCCGGCCGCCGCCCTGACGCGCGCGAGGCGGATCATTCCGCTCCCGCTTGTCGGGCGACGCTGGCGTGCTGATCTTGATCGCGTCGGCGGTGACGGGTCAGGAGTGGCGGGAATGGACGGCGGCGTTGTCTCCTTCGTGATCTTCTGGTCGGTGGTTGGCGGCACCACGCTGTTCGTGCTCGCGGCGCGACGCTTCCGGCGCAGCAGCTGGCCCTGAAGGGGTCGGACGGGAACACGCCGCGGAGTCGCGTGTTGTGGCTCTTCGTGATCTCGACGCCACAGCACGACGCGAAGACGTCTGACGCCGGCGTGGAGGCCGTGGCCGAGGTCACGAGCCGAGCCACGGCCTGCTCGGGCTCGTGCGCTGTGGCGACCTAGTCCTCGCCGCAGCGCGCATCGCGCCTCCCCCGCCGTTCGACCCCCACTTCTCGACCCGGGCCCCCAGAGGCCTCGAGCGGAGCTTCCGTCATGTTCTTTCACGAATCCCCCATCCAGCTCACCGTCCAGGACCTGGCGCGTCTGCGCGCGGTCGTGGACCTCCATTCCGAGGGCGTCGAGCATTCGGCGGCCGAGATGCTCGAGGCCGAGCTCGACCGCGCCCACGTCGTCTCGCAGGAAGGCCTGCCGCCGGACGTCGTGAGCATGCGGTCCAAGGTGGCCTACGAGGACGCGGACACCGGCGACCGGCGCGAGGCGGTCCTGGTCTACCCGGAGGAAGCGGACCTCGCCCGGTCGCTGATCTCGGTGCTCGCCCCCATCGGAACGGCCCTCCTGGGGCTCCGGGAGGGCCAATCAATCTCCTGGCCGGTTCCTGGGCGTCGAACCCGGACGATCCGGGTACTCTCGGTCGTCTACCAGCCGGAGGCTGCCGGGGACCGGCACCTGTGAGGGGCCCATGCGACTTCTCGCCGACTACGTGCTGAGGACGCGGACGGACGAGGTGCCGGTCTCGGCTCCCCTCCGGGAAGAGGACCACTCCACCCGGATCACGATGGGCTTCTCCGCGAACGACGCGAACCTCGTCCGGCACCTGGCGGGGCAGGAGGCGGTGCTCGTCAGGAACATCGAGCGGCCAGGAGAGGCGCTGGCCCGGCTGCGGCTCGTGGCGGTGGATCCGGCGTCCTCGCGGCTGGTGGCGGAGGTCGTCGGGACGCCACCCGCGCCGGAGCGGTCGATCCGGACCGCGGCTCCGCACACGTCCCTCGGCCGGCCCCGACACGCCGGGAAAGCCTTGCTGACCGCGGGGGCGGTCCTGGGCCTCATCCTGCTGGTGGCTCTCGGGATGACGGTGCTCTCGCGCGCCGACCGCGCCTGCGCGTCGAGCATGGATTGCCCGGACGGATTCGCGTGCGCGGCGTGGGGAAACCCGGCACCCGGAGAGGCCGAGTACCGGAGCTGCGAGCGGGAGTGTCGGAACGACCGCGATTGCCCAGGCTCCGATGTCTGCATTTACGTCGGCGTGGGCGTGAGGGTGTGTCGGGCAGACCGGTAGTTCTTCGTCACGGTGCTGGGGGGGATGCCGCGGGAGCTTTGGCGCAACGGCCGCCAGCTGGAGGCACGTGGGCCAGAACGCTTCCAGTTCACGTGGGACACTTCCGCGGTCTGTTCCTGCGAGTCAGCGCGCCTCAATCGCCCGGCGCACCCGCCGCACGCGCGACCTGCTTCCACGCTGCGGCCCACAGCTCCGCCTCCCGTCGCGACAGCTGCGCCCGATCCAGCGCGCGCAGCATCTCGTCGAGCACCGGCAGCGGTGACTGCGGATTCAGCCCATCCGCCGCCCGCAGCGCCCGCTCCATCCGCCGCCGCAGCACCTCGCGCAGCTCCTGGGGCGCCCCCGGGTCGGGTGAGACTTCCGGCGCCGCCGCCTCGTCCGCGCGCGACGCGAGGTACAGCAGCACCGCCGCCGCCTGCGCGATGTTCATCGACGGCTGTGGCCCCGGCGCCGGGATGCATGCCACGTCCTGGCACAGCGCGAGCTCCTCGTCGGAGAGCCCTCGCCGTTCACCCCCCAGCACCAGCGCCACCGGGCCGCGCGCCGAGGCCGCTCGGAGACGCTCGATACCCTCCTCCGGACTCACCGGCACCCGCCCCCGCAACGCATCTCGCCCGCTGGTTCCAAGCACGTACACCGCGTCGGCGACGGCGTCCTCCAGGTGGGACACCCGCTCGGCCGAGGCCAGGACGTGCTCCGCGTGCACTGCGGTCCGATTTGCCCCGGCGGTGTCCTCCATCTGTGGGTCCGACAGCCTCAGCACCCCGAAGCCGAAGTTGGCCACCAGACGGGCCACGGCCCCGAGATTCTCGGCCGATTGGATCTGATGCAGCACGACGCAGAGCTGGCGACGGAGCAACATGCCGGTGGCGTCCTCCACTCGTGACTTTCCCCCCCAATCCTCACGTTGGTAAGGTGGTTGGCCGCTTTCCCCGATGAGACGCCTCCCCCTCATCCTGCCCGTGCTCCTGCTCGCCGCCTGTGGCGAGGTGGGCATGGGTGCGCCTGCCCAGAACCAGCCCTCGGTCCGGCAGGTTCTGGTGGAGCCCCCGGAGCAGGTCGAGGCCCTGTCCGCCCAGGCCCGGGCTGACCTCTTCCGCTCGCTGCTCCGGGAGAGCGGCGCCGGCACCCCGGACGGCCTCCTCGCCCTGTTCCCCATCGTCCAGGACGGAACTGTGCGCGCCGCCCCGCCCATCGGCGACGGCCGCCTGGACCTCCTCGACGTCTCCGACGGTGGCGAGCCGCTCGTCGTGAACCTCGACTCCGCCCTGACCGACCGCTGGCCGCTCGAGCGCCGGGACGCGCTGCAGGGCCTCAGCGAGCGTGAGGCGGCGGAGCT
>DASXGF010000638.1:0-2189 GCA_036489275.1 Myxococcaceae bacterium
GAGCACCTCGCCGGCCAGACTGACGGCGGTGAATCCCGGGGCCGCATCGCGCACCCGGGCGGCCGCCTCCAGATCCTCCACCAGGAGCACGTTGCCGAGGAGCAGCTCCACCACCGGTCGGAACTCCGGCTCCGCCTGGACTTCGTCGGTGGCACGCCCCAGCACTCCGTCGAGACCCTCGGGCACCGGAAGTAGCGAGCCCACCGCCAGCTCGGGCACGGGGAGGAACGAGCTGCGCCCCTCCGCGACCGAGGCCAGGTACCGCGACAGCTCGAGGCCCACCGAGCGGCTCTGGACCAGCACGTTCTGGAGCCGCGCTCCCAGCGCCGCCTCGATGGCCCGCTCGAAGCGGGGCGAGGTGCTGAGCACGTCCGCCACGAGGCCGAAGATTCCCTGGGTGCGGGCCTCGGTGCCGGCCCGCAGCATCACCGCGCGGACTCCGCGATCGAACCCCTCGTAGTGGCGCTGGATCTCCTCCAGCGAATGGAGGCGGCTCCGGCGATCGGCCAGCTCCTCGCGGAGCGAGATGACCGCCACCTCGCTCTCGGCGAACGCGGCCCGGTGGGCGGCCAGCGCGTCCTCCTCGGCGCCGCGCCGCTCGGCGAGCTCGAGGGTCAGCTGGCGACTCTGCTGGACCCGCCGGGTGACCTCGTTGCGCTCGCGGTCGAGCGACGACTCCTGCCCGCGGACCGCGTGCAGCTCGGCGGCGACGTGGCGGTGCCGCTCGCGGAGCTCCTCGCGGCGGGCGGCGAGCGCGGTGAGCTGCGTCTCCTGGTTGGCGATGCGGCCGGCCAGCCCGAGCAGCGCGAGGTTTTCTTTGTCGAGGCCTTCCTTGCATCCGCGCTGCAGCCCCTGGGCGGCCTCGAGCCCCTCCTGGGCCCGGCGCATCGCCGCCTCGTCGGCCGCGGAGGCTCCGGTGAGCGCCGCCACCTCGGCCTCCAGCGCCGCGCGGCGCGTGTCGAGCGCGGCCAGCTTGCCGGCCAGCGCCTCGCCCTCCGTCGCGGCCGCGGACTCCGCAGCCTCGGCCGCGGCCAGGTCCGAGCGCCAGAATGCCAGCGCCTGCTCGGTCTCCCGGGTCTGGGTGTCGAGGGCGTGCACCTCGTCGGCGAGGGCCTGCAGCCGCTGGCCGTCGGTCTCGAGACGTCCCCGGCAGGACTCGACCTCGTCCTCCAGCGCGCGGACCCGCTGCAGCGCCGCCTGCTCCGTCTCGCCGAGGGCGGCGATGGCGTCCTGGAGGTGCTTCTGCTCGGCGAGCAGCCCGAGGAGGCGGTGCGAGGCCTGGTGCAGCTCGATCTCCCGGATGCGCGCCTTGAGCGAGCGGTACTTTTCGGCCTTCCGCGCCTGCCGCCCCAGAGAGTCGAGCCGCTTCTCCAGCTCGGAGACGAGATCTGCGACGCGGAGGAGGTTGCCCTCGGTGGCCTCGAGCTTCCGCTCCGCGGCCCTGCGGCGGGACTTGTACTTCGTGACGCCCGCCGCCTCCTCGATGATGCTCCGGCGGTCCTCGGCCTTCGCCGAGACGATGAGCCCCACCCGTCCCTGCTCGATGATGCTGTAGGCGCGCGTGCCGACGCCCGTGCCGAGGAACAGCTCCACCACGTCGAGGAGCCGGCAGAGGGTCCGGTTGATGAGGTACTCCGACTCACCGGAGCGGAAGAGCCGGCGGGTGACCGTGACCTCGCCGAAGCCCGCGTACTGCGGCGCGAGGGTGTCGCGCGGGTCCACCTCGAAGGTGAGCGACACCTCGGCCATCGACATCGGCGGCTTGGTCTCGCTGCCGTTGAAGATGACGTCCTCCATGCCCCGGCCGCGGAGGTGCTTGGCGCTCTGTTCGCCCATCACCCAGCGGATGGCGTCGACCACGTTCGACTTGCCGCACCCGTTCGGGCCGACGACGCCGGTGATGCCTTCATCGAAGGTGAACACCGCCCGGTCCATGAACGACTTGAAGCCGGTGATGTCGAGGCGCCGGATGCGCATGGGGCGAGGGGGCTCCTGGGCGAGGGAAACGGGCCGAGTTGACCAGTGTTTACCGCTTCGGTGAACTTCCCGGCAAGCACTGCATGACGATGCGTGACCGTACGTGAACGGTCATGCCGATGCTGCGGGCGGCGGGGGCGGCTGGGCGGGGGGTTTGGGCTCGATCCGGACCTTCAGGACCCGGGGGCCGTCGGTCTCCGCCACCCGGATCT
>DASXGF010000318.1:0-4954 GCA_036489275.1 Myxococcaceae bacterium
GAGGGCAACCAGCGGCGGCCCGAGAGATAGACGGCGAGGCCGATCAGCATTCCCACGCCGGCAGCACCGAAGCCCCAGTGCCACGCCACCTTCTGCCCGAGCGTGCCGCAGATGAGCGGCGAGACGATCACCGCGACGTTGATCCCCAGGTAATAGATCTGAAACGCGTCCGCCCGGCGCAGGTCCCCGGGCCCGTACATCTCTCCGACCTGGCTGGCGATGTTCCCCTTGAAGCAGCCCACTCCGAGCAGGAGACAGGTGAGCGCCAGGAGAAAGGTGACCTCGAACGCCATCAGGAAATGGCCGGCCACCATGAGCAGGGCACCGATGGTCACCGTGACCGTCCGCCCGAGGAAGCGATCCGCGATGAAGCCACCCGCGAGCGGCGTCAGGTACACCCCGCCGGCGTAGAGACCGAAGATCACCGAAGCCAAGGCCGCAGGAGAGAGCGGCCCGTAGACGTGCTCGATCCAGGTGCGGAACGCGGCAAACCCCGCGACGCGTTCCACGTGTCCCGGGAGCAAGAGCTGCTGCCCCATGTAGAGGACCAGGAGCGCCTGCATCCCGTAGTACGAGAACCGCTCCCACGTTTCGGCGAACACGAGGTACGCGAGGCCGCGGGGATGACCGAGGACATCGGTCGACGCGCGCACCGTTGCGACGGGTTCCCGGATCAGCGCTTCCATCAGCCCCCCCTACCCCATGACTGGTCCCGCAGGGCATGTGTCGCCCCGGAGCAAGGGGAAATCCGGGAACCGTCAGACCCCGCTGGTACTTCTTCGCGAGGTATGCAGAGAACCCGAGTCGAGACGCGGACCTACACACTTGCCGATGCGGCGGCGGTGCTCGGCACCTCCGAGTCTCGTGTGCTCCAGCTGGTCGAGGCGGGGCTGCCCGAGCGCGTGGCAGAGCTCCGCCGACCCGGGGCGCGCGGCCTCACCTTCCAGGACCTGGTCCTGCTCCGGAACGCCAAGCGGCTCGTCGATCAGGCCATTGCCCCGGCCCGGGTGGCGGACGCCCTCCGGCAGGCGCGGACACGGCACCCGGCGACCCGTCCGCTCAGCGCCCTCAGGCTCGAGACGGCGGGCGAGCAGATCGTCCTCCGCGAGGGCGATTCCCGCGTGGCCGCGGACTCGGGACAGGTGCTGCTCGACCTCGACGTCGCACCGGCTCCACTCCCCGCGCCCGCTCCCGAGCTGGATGCGCTCTTCTCCGAGGCCCAGTCGCTCGAGGACCGTGCGCCGGCGCGGGCGCGGCTGCTCTACGCCCAGCTCCTCGCCCGCGCGCCCGGCCACGCCGACGGGCACGTGAACCTGGGCCGGCTCCTCCATGAGGAGGGACGGCTGACCGAGGCACAGACCCACTACCGCGCCGCGCTCGCCGCCAGGCCCGAGGACGCGACGGCCGCCTACAACCTCGCGGTCGCCCTCGGCGACCAGGGACGCACGGCAGAGGCGGTCGAGTGGTACGAGACCGCGCTCCGGTCCGACCCTCGCCTCGCCGAGGCGCACTACAACCTCGCCTACCTCCACGAGCGGCGGGGACAGCCGGTGCTCGCGCTCCGGCACCTCAAGGAGTACCGCCGGCTCGCCGGCTGAGCGCCGCGGCTGGCGCCATTCAGCGCGGGAACATCGACGGGAGCGCCTGCTCCGACGTGAAGATGCACCGTGCGCTGTGCGAGCAGAAGGGCACGATCACCAGGGCGTGATGTCCGTGCAGCTTCTGGTTCACGTAGGCGTGGAAGGCGAGGCCACGCCCCAGGCGCGACGTGCCCTGTGCGAGCGCCGGGCAGGATGTGTCGAAGACCCCGAGCGGCAGGACGTCGGCCTCGCCGAGGAGATACGTCACGGGTCTGGAGACGAGCCGTGACACGACTTCGTCCGGCGCGATCCGGGCGAGCGCCTCCGGCCGGTTCCTCAATCCATACGGCCACACGTCGAAGCCTGGACAGCTGCGACCCTCCGCGTAGGTCGCGAACGCCGGAGCCCACGTCGAGGACGCCGTCGGCGCCACGGGCGTCCCCATCGGGGGCAACGTCCCCGCGATCGGCCGCAGTGCATCGACGTATGCGTAGGACGATGGATTGGAGACGATGTACGAGATGGCGACGCCCGGAGTCTCGTGTACCGCGTTGGTCATCTCGTAACGGATGACGAACTGCCCGCCCGCGGAGTGACCCGCGATCACGATGTTCTTCAGATTCGGGAACGTCTCCTTCCGGGCGAGGCGTCGCACGATGTCGTCGATCACCTCGAACGCGCCCAGGCGGTCCGGGCCGGCGGCGACGCCCCCGGAACGCCAGGTGTCCGGACGCCTCGCATCGCAGATCCAGTTCGCCTCGTCGGGCGCGAGAGCATCGTGGCAATCGCCGGACTCGTTCCCTGGCCCGCCAGCGCTCGACGCGAACCGCGGCGCCACGATGATCGTGTCCTCGAGCGCGTCGACGAGAAAGGCCGCCGCGAGTGCCGTCCGGAAGTGGTCCTCGGCGTCGCGCTTGATTCCGTGGACGAACACGAGCGCACGCCGAACCCGATCATCGTGGACGTCGAGCGGGTGGCTGCGATGGACCAGAACCCGCGACGCGTGCCCGGGTGGTCGCACCCATTCGGTGCAGGCCGCGGTCGCCGACGTGCACGTCCCCGACGCGGCGCCGGCCACAAGAAGCCAGACCATCTGGACCATCGGCCACCTCTCGGTCTCGAAGCGTCAGACTCCGATACCCCCTGGAGAATTCCACGGAACGGACGCTCGGGGGACCGCTGCCTCGTGGTAGGCCTCGACTCGTCCCCGGGAGGCCCACCTCGATGCGCGTCGCGTCCGTCCTCTTCGTCTTCGTCGCCGCCCTCGTCCTTGCCGGTTGCAAGCGCGAGACGCAGGAGGCAGTCGCCCAGGCCAAGGGCGCCGCGGCCGACGCCGAGCGCGCCGCGAAGGACGCGGCGGCCCAGGCCCGGAGCGCCGCGGACCAGGCCAGCGCCAGCGCACGCTCTGCCGCCGACGAGGCCGCGGCGAAGGCCCGGGACGCCGCGGATCAGGCCAGCGCCAGCGCGCACTCCGCCGCCGATGAGGCCGCGGCGAAGGCGCACAGGGCCGCCGACGACGCCGAGCGCATGGCGAGGGACGTGGCCGCCCAGGCCCGGGACGGCGCGGGTGCCGCGTCCGACTCCGCACGACGAGGGCTGGACAACGCCACCCAGTCGGTCCGCGATCTGGCGGCGGGAGATCAGGTCCAGGGCGTGCTGGTGAGCACGGGTCGGACCGTGCTCGACGTGCGCCCCGCCTCCGGGCCCGTCCGGACCGTCCACACCGACGACCGCACCCGGTGGATCCTCCACGGCGCGGCCGCGGGCCGGGACGGGTTCCCGGTCGGGTCCGCAGTGCGGGTGACCTACATCGTGAAGGGCGGCGAGGTCCTCGCCACCCAGGTCGAGGCGGTCGGCCAGTGACCCTCCCCGTCCAGCCACCGGTGTCCCCGATGCTCTCGAAGCTGGTGCGCGAGCTACCCCCGGCGGGCGACGTCATCTACGAGCCGAAGTGGGACGGCTTCCGCACCATCGTCTTCCGCGACGGCGAGGACGTCGAGCTGGGCAGCCGCAACGAGCGGCCCATGACCCGCTACTTCCCGGAGATCCTCGGCCCCCTCCGCGCCTCGCTTCCCGAGCGCTGCGTGGTGGACGGCGAGATCGTCATCGCCGGCCCAAGCGGCCTCGAGTTCGATGCCCTGCTCAACCGGATCCACCCCGCCGCGTCGCGGGTCAAGAAGCTGGCCGAGGAAACCCCTGCCTCGTTCGTGGCCTTCGACCTGCTGGCGATCGGCGACGAGGACCTCCGCGCCCTCCCATTCGAGGAGCGAAGGCGCCGGCTGGAACGGGCACTCGGCGGGACGAAGCCGCCGGTCTACCTGACCCCCGCCACGCGCGACCGGGCGGTCGCCGAGGAGTGGTTCCGCCGGTTCGAGGGAGCGGGCCTCGACGGGGTGATGGTCAAGCCGCTCACCCTCCCCTATCTCGAGGACAAGCGAGAGATGCTGAAGGTGAAGCACGAGCGCACTGCCGACTGCGTGGTCGCCGGGTTCCGCTGGTTCAAGGGCGGTGGCGGCGTGGGCTCGTTCCTCCTCGGCCTGTACGACGAGCACCAGACGCTGCACCACGTGGGCATCTGCTCGGGCTTCACTGCCGCGCAGCGAAAGCAGTTCGAGGCCGAGCTCGCCCCGCTGCGGGAGAACGCGCTCGAGGGCCACCCCTGGAAGGAGTGGGCGACGATGGCCGGCGAGAGCGAGCAACGGATGCCGGGTGCCCCGAGCCGGTGGAACAACAAGAAGAACCTCTCCTGGGAGCCGGTGCGGACGGAGCGGGCCGTGGAGGTCAGCTACGACCATCTGCAGGGCTCGCGCTTCCGCCACGCCACCCATTTCCTCCGCTGGAGACCGGACCGCCCGCCCGAGTCGTGCACCTATGGACAGCTCGAGGCGGTCGTGCCGGCCGAGCTCAAGGCGCTGTTCGGGTCCTGAACCGCCATGCACCTCTTCCTCCTCGTCGCGTTGCTCGCTGCGCCGGCCGACGCGGGCTCCACCGCCCCTCCCCCGGCAGCCCCGAAGCCGGTCTCGTTCGAGTACGACGCCCGCCAGCCGCTGGACATCAAGGACACGGTGGTCGCGGACACGGCCGAGCTGACCCTCCACGACATCACCTACGCGAGCGCCAACCAGCAGCGCGTCTCCGCCTATCTCGTGGTTCCGAAGGGCAAGGGCCCGTTCGTCCCCATCGTCTTCGGGCACTGGGGGAACGGGACCCGGGCGGAGTTCATCCCCGAGGCCAAGCTCTACGCCCGCGTCGGGGCCATCTCCATCCTCCCCGACTATCCCTGGGATCGGAGCGACCCCTACCGCCGCACCACGGATCACTTCGACAAGCCGGTGGTGGACCGGGACACGTTCGCCCAGGCCGTGATCGACCTC